>NZ_JBFUES010001337.1:0-1629 GCF_056403875.1 Bradyrhizobium sp. P2_E8 | reverse complement strand
TCAGCGTGCTCTGCCGCCCGATGGATTCCGGGCTCGCGACTTTCGTCGCGCCCCGGAATGACGCGGCTGCGTGCCCGAGGCATCGGCAAGCCCGACAATTGGGCATCCACCGACTTGAACGGGCGAGGCGAAAGGGATAACCACCCTCTCAGTTTTCCCTCCTTACGTGTCTAAAGGACAGGTTCACATGGCGCGCGACAAGATTGCTTTGATTGGCTCCGGTCAGATCGGCGGAACGCTGGCTCACCTCATCGGCCTGAAAGAACTGGGCGACGTCGTGATGTTCGACATCGCCGAGGGCGTGCCGCAGGGCAAGGCGCTCGACATTGCGCAGTCCTCGCCGGTCGACGGTTTTGACGCGCACTACACCGGCGCGAACTCCTACGAGGCGCTCGACAACGCCAAGGTCTGCATCGTCACCGCCGGCGTGCCGCGCAAGCCCGGCATGAGCCGCGACGATCTCCTCTCCATCAACCTCAAGGTCATGGAGCAGGTCGGTGCCGGCATCAAGAAGTACGCCCCCGACGCCTTCGTCATCTGCATCACCAACCCGCTCGATGCGATGGTCTGGGCGCTGCAGAAGGCCTCGGGCCTGCCGCACAAGAAGGTCGTCGGCATGGCCGGCGTGCTGGATTCGGCGCGCTTCCGCTACTTCCTGGCCGACGAGTTCAACGTGTCCGTTGAAGACGTCACCGCCTTCGTGCTCGGCGGTCATGGCGACACCATGGTGCCGCTGGTGAAGTACTCCACCGTCGCCGGCATCCCGCTGCCCGACCTCGTCAAGATGGGCTGGACCTCGCAGGCGCGCCTCGACGAGATCGTCGACCGCACTCGCAACGGCGGCGCCGAGATCGTCAACCTGCTCAAGACCGGTTCGGCCTTCTACGCCCCGGCCGCGTCCGCGATCGCGATGGCCGAGAGCTATCTGCGCGACAAGAAGCGCGTGCTGCCCTCGGCCGCGTACCTGAACGGCGAATATGGCGTGAAGGACATGTATGTCGGCGTGCCCGTCGTGATCGGCTCCAAGGGCGTCGAGCGCGTCGTCGAGATCGAGCTCGCCGGCAAGGACCGCGAGGCCTTCGACAAGTCGGTCGGCGCGGTGCAGGGCCTGGTCGACGCCTGCAAGAAGATCGCCCCCGATCTTCTCGGCCGCTAAGGCAAGACAATTCCCGCCGAAGATCGAAAACCGGTCTTCGGCGGTTTCACTTCCGGGGCCCGGCTGACCGACTTGTCGAAGGCTTGGCGGGTTCCGGTTCAGCAGTCCAGAGATCGATGTCAAAGAATCCGGGTTGCAGTTCCTGTGGTATATGGTATGCCAGCCACAAGACTGAGGTGGGCCTACGAGGTCACCGCCCGCGGGTTCAGGGAGCGACCATATGAATATCCATGAATATCAGGCCAAAGCGCTGCTGAATGAGTTCGGCGTGCCGATCTCCAAGGGCGTTCCGGTCCTGAAGGCCGCCGACGCGGACGCTGCGGCCAAGGCGCTGCCGGGCCCGGTCTGGGTGGTGAAGAGCCAGATTCACGCCGGTGGCCGCGGCAAGGGCAAGTTCAAGGAAGCTTCCGCCGGCGACAAGGGCGGCGTCCGCATCGCCAAGTCGGCCGCCGAGGTCTCCGAATTCGCCAAGC
>NZ_JBFUES010001336.1:0-1631 GCF_056403875.1 Bradyrhizobium sp. P2_E8 | reverse complement strand
CACGAGGGTGGGCACGCTTGCGCTCTGCCCGCCCCACGATCTTCTCACTTCGCGGCCCCCTCAGCGCCACGCTCAAGAAAACGCATCACGTCGTCGTTGAATTGCTCCGGATCCTGCAGGAACGAGAAGTGGCTGACCTCCGGCTGGATCAGCAGGCCGGTCCCCGGAATGTTCGCCGCCATCAACTCGGTGTTCTCGCGCTTGATCGCCTCGTCGTGATCGCCATCCACGATCCAGGTCGGGACCTTGATCGTCGCGAGGTCCGACGCCGTCCATTTCGGCTGGCTCTCCCACATCTTGGTGATCTCGTCGACGAAGCTCTTGTACTCGGTCGGGGTCGGCGAGAGGCGCTTGTATTCGTCTCCCGCCCTGGCGATGTAGGCGTTGAAGACGTCGCTCGTCGCGATATCCGCAACGCCTGACGGGTCCGAGTTCGCGGCGAAGGCGAACAGCCTGCTCACCCGCTCCGGGTGCTTCATGGCGATGTCGAGGCCGATGATCGCGCCGTCGCTCCAGCCGACGATCGCCGCCTTCTTGATCTTGAGATGGTCGAGCAGCGCGACCACGTCCGAAGCCATCAAATCGTAGCCATACGGCTCCTGGTTGCGGCTGCTGCGCCCATGCCCGCGGCTTTCCATGACGATGACCTGATAGCGCCGTTGCAGCGCGCGAACCTGGTGACCCCAGTAGTTGGCGTTGGCGAGGCCGCCATGCAGCAGCAGCACCGGCTCACCCCGGCCGAACATTGCGTACCAGACCTTGATGCCGTTGACGGGCGCGAAGCCGCTCTGCGTTGCCCTGGGCAATGTTGGCGTCGGCGGCAGGTTCAGCCATCGTGGCGCCGCGTCGGCGGCGCTGAGCGAGACCGTGACGAGAAGCGCGATGACGAGACTGCGAAGCAGCATGACGTGCTCTCCTGTTCAACCATCGGCTATTACCGCACGGCAGACGGGTGCGTCACTTCCCAACGCGGTGAAGCACGTCCGGGGACAAGGGTGGGACGCGCCTCAGTCTCACGCTCCTCGCGTCGACGACGCGGGAATTGCCGGCCCGCCGGATCTCGCCGGGCTGCGCAACGCGCCGAAGACGAGGCCAATGAGTGCGACGGTGAGGAGCGGTGACAGCCGTCCCGCCGGGACATAGACGGCCGGGCTGAGCAACGGCACCATCCAGATGCCGAGCCCGATCAGCCAGTCGCGAAAGCGCGGAGCATCGATCGATGCGGCAAGCCACAGCACGACGGCGACCGCCAGCAGCGTCGCATCATAGGGGCCCGAATGCGGGGCCGCCAGCACGGTTGCCGCAAGCAATACGATCAGCTTGTTGTCGGTGCTGAGCGAGGAGCGAAACGCCACCAAGGTCGCCGCCGCGCTCGAGAGGATCGCGGCCAGTTGCAGCATCGAGGCCAGCCGTTCCGGCAGGCCCAGCAGCACCGCGCAGGCCCAGACGCTGTGGCCCCAGATGCGGCCATAGCCCAGCCATTTCGCATCGGGGCTGACCAGATTGTTGAGCGCCTGCGGTATCCACCACAGCCACAATTCGACGCCAAAAACCATGGCACTTGCAACCGCCAATGCGAATGCCGAGCATGCAGCAGCGCACAGGCTGCGATATTGGCGCAAGCCCAGCAG
>NZ_JBFUES010001335.1:0-1633 GCF_056403875.1 Bradyrhizobium sp. P2_E8 | reverse complement strand
AGCGGTGATAGAGCGGGGTGGCCCAGGTGTTGTCATCGATGACGAGCGCGTCGCGGGCATGCGCGACCTCGGCGATGGCGCGGATGTCGGGCATCTCGAACGATTGCGAGCCCGGCGCCTCGACCAGCACCGCGCGGGTGTTGGGCTTGAACAGCTTGTCGATGCCGGCGCCGATCAGCGGATCGAAATAGGTGGTCTCGACGCCGTAGCGTGCGAGCATGCCGTTGCAGAAATTGCGCGAGGGCCGATAGACGTTGTCGCAGACCAGAATGTGGTCGCCGGTCTTCAGCACCGAGAGCAGGGTGGTGGAGATCGCCGACAGCCCCGACGGCACGATGCCGACGCCGGCGCATTGCGGCCCCTCCAACGCCATCAGCGTGTCCTGAAAAGCCCTGGTCGTCGGGGTGCCGTGGCGGCCGTAGGTGAACTCGCCGCGATGGGCATGCAGGTCCTCGGCGGTCGGATATAGGACGGTCGAGCCGTGGAACACCGGCGGATTGACGAACCCCTTCTGCGCCTTGGTGTCGCGGCCGGAGGTCACCAGCCGGGTCTCGGCCTGCTGCTGGGAGGGGGGCGAGGAATCCATGCGTCTGCTTTCAAAACTGCGTTTCCGCCAGGCGCGATGCGCCCCGCGGGCCGGCCGAAAGGCCGCTGTCGTTAATAACAGAACACAGAAGAGTCCCGTCAACCCCTTGACCCGGCTCGCCAGTCGTTCTGTGATGCGCAGGTGCTATTCAGTCGCCGCATGTTGAGGGGCCTGCCGCGACCTTCGATCCATCGTCTGACCGGACCTTGCGCCACAGCCATAATGGCGGGCGCCTGCGGCGGGGATTAAGGTATGGCCTCCCGAGATCGGCGAGTGTTCGGCAAGGTTTTCCAGCATGACTCTTGCAAGGCTCACCCTGGCAGAGACGATCCTGAGACAACATTCCTGACCTTGAGACGACCTTGAAAGGCCTTCACCCCATGAAACGCGTAACCCTGGCTCTCACCCTTGCTCTGGCCGCCGGCCTGACTGCCCAAGCCGCCGATGCGCAAACACTCAAGACCGTCAAGGACCGGGGCACGCTGTCCTGCGGCGTCAGCCAGGGCCTGCCGGGCTTCTCCGCGCCCGACGACAAGGGCAACTGGACCGGGCTCGACGTCGACATCTGCCGTGCGATCGCGGCGGCCATCTTCAATGACCCGACCAAGGTCAAGTACGTGCCGACCTCGGCCAAGGACCGTTTCACGGCGCTGCAATCCGGCGAAATCGACGTGCTCTCGCGCAACACCACCTGGACCATCTCGCGCGACACCTCGCTGGGCGCCAACTTCACCGGCGTGACCTATTATGACGGGCAGGGCTTCATGGTGAAGAAGTCGCTCAAGGTGAATTCCGCGCTCGAGCTCAACAGCGCCTCGGTCTGCGTGCAGACCGGCACCACCACCGAGCAGAATCTGGCCGACTACTTCAAGGCCAACAACATGAAATACGAGGTGATCGCGTTCGGCACCAACGACGAAACGGTCAAGGCCTATGAGGCCGGCCGCTGCGACGTCTTCACCACCGACCAGTCGGGCCTCTACGCCAACCGCCTCAAGCTCGCCAATCCCAATGACCACATGGTGCTGCCCGAGATCATCTCGAAGG
>NZ_JBFUES010001334.1:0-1635 GCF_056403875.1 Bradyrhizobium sp. P2_E8 | reverse complement strand
ATCCAAGGCTGCTCAGTGCGCGCCGTGGGCCATGGCCTCGGCGCCACGTCCCCAGACGTAGATGGCGAGGAACTGGAACAGCCAGACCACGTCGACGAAGTGCCAGTACCAGGCGGCGAATTCGAAGCCGAGGTGCTGCTTCGGCGTGAAGTGTCCGGCATAGGCACGGGCGAGGCACACGATCAGGAAGATGGTGCCGACCAGCACATGGAAGCCATGGAAGCCGGTCGCCATGAAGAAGGTCGCGCCGTAGACGTTGCCGGCGAACGAGAACGCCGCGTGGCCGTACTCATAGGCCTGCACGCAGGTGAACAGCGCGCCGAGCACGACGGTGAGGATCAGGCCGTATTTCAGGCCCTGGCGATCGTTCTCGAGCAGCGCATGGTGCGCCCAGGTCACCGTGGTGCCCGACGTGAGCAGGATCAGCGTGTTCAGGAGCGGCAGGTGCCAGGGATCGAAGGTCTCGATGCCGTGGGGCGGCCAGGTGCCCGGCACGGCGCAGGCGCCGGCCTGGGTGCCGAGGCCGCAGCCGAACACGGCGTCGCGGGTGGCGTGGACAGCGTCGGCCGGAAACAGCGCCGCGTTGAAATAGGCCCAGAACCAGGCGACGAAGAACATCACCTCGGAGGCGATGAACAGGATCATGCCGTAGCGGTGATGGAGCTGCACGACGCGGGTATGGTCGCCCTTGTACTGGGCTT
This sequence comes from Bradyrhizobium sp. P2_E8, assembly GCF_056403875.1. NCBI lineage: Bacteria > Pseudomonadati > Pseudomonadota > Alphaproteobacteria > Hyphomicrobiales > Nitrobacteraceae > Bradyrhizobium > Bradyrhizobium sp. P2_E8. The sequence goes on along the minus strand of NZ_JBFUES010001334.1, from coordinate 934 downwards.
CCTTGATCACGTCGCCCCACCAGCTCGCCATGGTGTAGAGCACGCCGACGGTGCCGACGCCGAACACGATCGGCGCGGCCGAGAACATGTGATGCATCCAGGCGATCGCGCCGACCGCCATGATGAAGGCCGAGAGCGAACCGATGGCCGGCCAGGGAGAGGGATCGACCAGGTGATAGTCGTGATGCTTGGTGTGCGCCGTTGCCATTTGCGGTCTCTCTCCTCAATCCCGTGCCTGTCCGGCACTTATCCCCTTGTTTCCGACCTGCCGAACCTGAGCCCGGCGGTCAGAGATTTCCCTTGCGTTTGTCAGCTTCGCCGGATGCGAGCGGCTTCACCACCGGATCCTTCACCGGGTAGAACGTGTAGGACAGCGTGATCGTGTTGAGCCCGTCGTTCTCGTGGTCATCGGCGATCGACGGATCGACGTAGAACACGACCGGCATCTCGCGCTTCTCGCCGGGCGCCATGGTCTGCTCGGTGAAGCAGAAGCAGTTGATCTTCTGGAAGTAGGACCCGACCGTCAGCGGCGCGACGTTGTAGGCGGCCTGGCCCGCGGTGGTGCGCGCGGCCTGGTTGGTCACGGTGTAGAAGACGGTCACGACCTGGCCGATATTGACCTCGATCTCGCTCTGCTCCGGCTCGAACTTCCAGGGCAGGCCGGGCGCGACGTTGGAATCGAAGCGCACCGCGATCTTCCGCGCGATCGGACCCGAGGCCGGCGCGGCAGTCGCGACCTGGGTCGTGCCGTTGAAGCCGGTGGCGCGGCAAAACCAGTTGTAGAACGGCACCGCCGCGTAGGAGGCGCCGACCATCAGCGCCACCACGCCGCCGCAGATCGAGGCGACCAGCACGTCGCGGCCAAGCCCACTGGAACGGCCCTTGGTGGCCGCCCGGCTCTGATCCCGCGATATGGTCGGCTCGTGATCCATCT
>NZ_JBFUES010001333.1:0-1638 GCF_056403875.1 Bradyrhizobium sp. P2_E8 | reverse complement strand
CCTCGATATGATGTCGGATCTCGCTGCGGCGGCTGCCGGGCAGCACCAGCAGCACCGGCGGTTCGGCGTCGCGGCGCTTCTGCTCCTCCGCATTCGGCCGCAGCGAGCCCAATTGCTCGATCAGGGGATGGCCGACATAGCTGCATGGCGGCCCGCCGAGCTTGCGGTATTCCTCCGGCTCGAACGGCAACAGGCCKAGGACATGATCGACATAGCCGAGCATGGTCCGCGCCCGTCCCGGCCGCCAGGCCCAGAGTTGCGGCGACACGTAGTCGACGATCGGGATCGCAGGATTGCGCGCCCGCACCCGGCGGGCGACGCGATGGGTGAAATCCGGGCTGTCGATGATGACGAGCGCATCGGGCGCGGCCTCCAGCACGGCGTCCGCGGTCTCGCGGATCAAGCGCAGGATCTTCGGCAATTGCTGCACCACCGCGGCGAAACCGACGATCGACAGCTCCTCGATCGGAAACAGGGTCTCGAGCCCCTCGCGCGCCATGGTGCGGCCGCCGACGCCCTCGAACTGCACGCCGTCGCCGAGGCGCTGGCGCAGCACCTTCATCAAGGCGCTGCCGAGCCGGTCGCCGGATTCCTCCGTGGCGATCAGGAAGATCTTCCGCTTGGGATCGCGCCCCTGCATCACGCCGGCAGGCCGATGATGAAGAGGTACTTTGCGTCGGCGAGCGCGATCATCGCCTGCGGCTCGGCGGCGATGGTGTTGCCGGCGATCACGGCGATACCGGCAAGGCCGGCTCTTGCGACACCCTCGATGGTACGCGGGCCGATCGTCGGCAGGTCGAAACGCAGATCCTGGCTGCTCTTTGGCGCCTTAACCAACACGCCGCGGCCCGTCGCCGCGCGAATGCGGCCCTCCTCGCGCAGCCGCGCGACGCGCGCAAGTAGCGCGTCGGTGCCCTCGATATCCTCGACCGCCACCACATGGCCGTCGATCACCACGACAGCCTGGCCGATGTCGAAAGGCCCGAGCGCGGTCAGGACCGCGCGGCCGCGCTCGATGTCGGTCTTGCTGGTGTCACTCGGCCAGGCGCGACTGATGCAGCCCTCGGGCATCAGGAGGTCGGGCGCAACGTCCTTGATCCCGACCATGCGAAAGCCGCCTTGTTCGAGAATGCGCCCGACGCCGGACAACAGATGATCGTCGCCGCCGCGAAAGGCGCGGATGACATTGCCGAGCAGCCGCAACGTCGTGAAGTCGAACCGTATCTCCGAGAGCGAAGGCCGCACCAAGGTGCCGATGAAGATCAGGTCGCGGCAGCCTTCCTCGCGGAACAGCCGCATCGCGCGCCCGAGCTGGCCGACCGAGATCCAGCGGTGGCGGAATTTCTCCACCTGCACCGGATCGCAGGCGCCGCGCAGCGGAAACAGCACCGGCGCGATGCCGCGCGCGGCGAGCGAGTCGGCGACCGCAAACGGCATGGCGCCGCCGCCTGCGACTACGCCGACCGGCGATGAAATCCCTGCCGCCGCCGATGTCATGTCCGCGGCCATCGCAGGTTCACTTCGCAATGGCGGGAAGACAGAGCGGACGCTTGCCCTTGCCGATGAAGCCGAGGATCTCGGCAATCGCCGGATCCTCGCCGGCGAGCGGCCTGGACGCTTCGAGCCGCTCGGCAAAGG
>NZ_JBFUES010001332.1:0-1643 GCF_056403875.1 Bradyrhizobium sp. P2_E8 | reverse complement strand
GCCAGCTTCAGCCGCTTCTTGTCCGCCTGCGCGCGCAGATGCGCGTCCGAGATTTTTGCGTATTCGGCGCGCACCTCGGCGGCATAGGCCACGCGCTTCTCCGGCGAGAGTAGCGCGGAGGCGACGCCGACGGCGCGGCTGGCGTCGTTGACGTGCACGACGGGACCGGCGCGGTAGCTCGGGTCGATCTTGACCGCCGTATGCACGCGGCTCGTCGTTGCGCCGCCGATCAGCAGCGGCAGCTTGAGGCCCTCACGCTGCAATTCGCCGGCGAAGAACGCCATCTCGTCGAGCGAGGGCGTGATCAGGCCGGACAGGCCGACGATGTCGGCCTTCTCCGCCTTCACGGTCTCGACGATCTTGGCCGCCGGCACCATCACGCCGAGGTCGATGACCTCGAAATTGTTGCACTGGAGCACGATGCCGACGATGTTCTTGCCGATGTCGTGGACGTCGCCCTTGACGGTCGCGAGCACGATCTTGCCGGCGGAAGAGGAGCCTTCGGTGCCGATGCCATTGGCAAGATTGCGCGCCTTCTCTTCCTCCATGAACGGCATCAGCCAGGCGACCGCCTGCTTCATCACGCGGGCGGACTTCACCACCTGCGGCAGGAACATCTTGCCGTCGCCGAAGAGGTCGCCGACGACGTTCATGCCGGCCATCAGCGGCCCCTCGATCACGTCGAGCGGACGCGACGACGCCTTGCGGGCCTCCTCGGTATCCACTTCGATGAACTCGGTGATGCCGTGCACCAGCGAATGCGACAGCCGCTTCGCCACCGGCCATTCGCGCCAGGCGAGGTCGGCTTCCTTGGTCTGGGTCTTGTTGCCGCGGAATTTTTCCGCAAGCGCCAGCAGCCGCTCCGATGCGCCGGGGTCGCGATTGAGGATGACGTCCTCACACACCTGGCGTAGTTCAGCATCGATGTCGTCATAGACGATCATCTGACCGGCATTGACGATGCCCATGTCCATGCCGGCCTTGATGGCGTGATACAGGAACACCGAGTGCATGGCCTCGCGCACCGGCTCGTTGCCGCGGAACGAGAACGAGAGGTTGGACACACCACCAGAAATGTGGGCGCCCGGCAGGTTCTGGCGGATCCAGCGCGTCGCCTCGATGAAGTCGACGCCGTAATTGTTGTGCTCCTCGATGCCGGTCGCAATCGCGAAGATGTTGGGATCGAAGATGATGTCCTCGGGCGGGAAGCCGACGCGGTTCACCAGGATGTCGTAGGCGCGCTTGCAGATCTCGGTCTTGCGCGCGAACGTATCGGCCTGGCCGACCTCGTCGAAGGCCATGACCACGACGGCCGCGCCATGACGACGGGCGATCTTGGCCTCGTGAATGAACTTCTCCTCGCCTTCCTTCATCGAGATCGAATTGACGACCGGCTTGCCCTGCACGCATTTCAGGCCGGCCTCGATCACCGAGAATTTCGAACTGTCGACCATCACGGGGACACGGGCGATGTCGGGCTCGGCGGCGACGAGATTGAGGAACGTCACCATCGCAGCTTCGGAGTCGAGCAGGCCCTCGTCCATGTTGACGTCGATGATCTGCGCGCCGTTCTCGACCTGGTCGCGCGCGACCTGCAGCGCGGCGGTGTAATCGCCGGCGGTGATCAGCTTGCGGAAGCGGGC
>NZ_JBFUES010001331.1:0-1650 GCF_056403875.1 Bradyrhizobium sp. P2_E8 | reverse complement strand
CTATTGAGCCGAACGGGCATTTCTGTAGCGATTGTGCCGTCCGCACATCGGCGGTTTGTTCGTCGCTGAATGCAGCCGAACTCAGGGAATTCGAGCATCTCGGACGCCGTGTCCATTTTTCCTCAGGCGAGACTGTGTTCTCCGAGGAGGACATCACGACCTCGTTCTACAACGTTCTCGAAGGCGTCATGCGGCTGTACAAGCTGCTCCTCGACGGCCGGCGGCAAATCGTCGGCTTCGCCTTGCCCGGCGATTTCCTGGGGATGAATCTGTCCGGCCGCCACAATTTTTCTGCCGATGCAATCGGGGCGGTGACCGTGTGCCAGTTCGCGAAGGCTCCCTTCGGGCGCTTTACCGAGGAGCGGCCGCAACTGCTCAGGCGGATCAACGAGCTGGCCATTCGCGAGTTGAGCCAGGCACGCGACCATATGGTGTTGCTCGGCCGTCGCTCGGCGGACGAGAAGGTGGCGGCTTTTCTGCTTGGCTGGCGCGAGCGGCTACTCGCGCTCAAGGGGGCGTCCGACACGGTTCCACTTCCGATGAGCCGCCAGGACATCGCCGATTATCTCGGCCTGACCATCGAGACCGTCAGTCGCACCTTCACCAAGCTTGAACGCCACGGAGCGATCGCCATCATTCACGGCGGTATCAGCCTGGTCGATCCGGCGCGCGTCGAGGCCTTGGCCGCGGCCTGACAGGCTTTCCACAGCGCTCTCGGATTTTTGATCCCGATCAATGACGCCGGGCATCGGCCGCAAATAATGCCCCTCGAACACCCCGGGGGGAGCATGATGCCTACTGACACGTTGCTGATGACCATTGTCGTCGTGGCGATCTTCGTCACTTTCGCCGCAGCTCTGGCGTGGGCGGACCGACAAACCAGCGCGGGCCGGCTCGAGCCTGATTCCAGGCGCTGAAGCTCCCGATCATAAATCTCGTCCGACGCGGCTAACCGCCGACGCTCGCCCGGCCGGCCCTTGGCCGTTCGGCAGCGTCTTAACGCAATCGCGGCGTGCGGTGCCTGCAACTCTGCATCCATCGGGACGCATTGGCGCATCCTTCGGATGCCGACTTCGAGCCGGGCGGCAGCATTTTCGCCGCATTTGCCTCAAACCGCGCACATGCTTTCCGGTTGAAATGCCGGGCAACACTGACTACGCAGGAACTCCAGTGCCTCGCAGTCTTAGGAGCCCAGCGGCGTGCCTCAGGACAAGACCGGCGACCCCCGACAAGCGGCGGGCAACAAATTATCGGTCCTGCGCAAGCACCCGATCTTCGCGGATCTGGAGCCGGACGCGCTCGATCAGCTCTGCCGCTACGCCAAGCACACCACCGTGAAGCGCGGTGCGACGATCGCCGCCAAGGGCGATCCCGGCAACAATTTGTTCGCGGTGATCGCGGGGACGGTAAAGATATCCTCTTCCTCGCCCGACGGGCGGAACGCCATTCTCAATCTCATCGGCCCCGGAGAAATCTTTGGCGAGATCGCGGTTCTCGACGGCGCGCCGCGTTCGGCGGACGCGACCGCCAACACCAATTGCGAGCTCTACATCATCGACCGCCGGGACTTCCTTCCCTTCGTGAAGAGCCAGCCCGCGCTGGCGATGAAGTTCATCGAGCTGCTCTGCGCGCGCCTGCGCTGGACCAGCC
>NZ_JBFUES010001330.1:0-1664 GCF_056403875.1 Bradyrhizobium sp. P2_E8 | reverse complement strand
GGCCTGCACCAGCGCAACGCGCGGTGCGGCGCGGCCGGAGGTCTTGAGGTAGTCGATCGCGGCAGCGTCGACCGGGAAGAAGCCGCAGGTCGCGCCGTATTCCGGCGCCATGTTGGCGATGGTCGCCTTGTCGGCGACGGAGAGATGATCGAGGCCGGGGCCGAAGAACTCGACGAACTTGCCGACGACGCCGAGCTTGCGCAGCATCTGCGTCACGGTCAGCACGAGGTCGGTCGCGGTGACGCCTTCCTTCATCGCGCCCTTCAGCTTGAAGCCGACGACGTTGGGCAGCAGCATCGACAGCGGCTGGCCGAGCATGCAGGCTTCCGCCTCGATGCCGCCGACGCCCCAGCCGAGCACGGCGAGACCGTTGACCATGGTGGTGTGGGAGTCAGTGCCCACGAGCGAGTCGGGATAGGCGACCTCGAAGGTGCCGGTCTTCTTGCCGACCGTCATCTTCTCCTTCTTGGTCCAGACCGTCTGGGAGAGATATTCGAGATTGACCTGGTGGCAGATGCCGGTGCCGGGCGGCACGACGGAGAAGTTCGAGAACGCCGCCTGGCCCCACTTCAGGAACTCGTAGCGCTCCTGGTTCTGCTTGTATTCCTCGGTGACGTTCTTGGCGAAGGCCTTGTTGTCGCCGAAGAAGTTCACGATCACGGAATGGTCGATGACGAGATCGACCGGCACCAGCGGGTTGATCTTCTCGGCATCGCCGCCGAGCTTCTGCATYGCGTTGCGCATCGCGGCGAGATCGACCACCGCGGGCACGCCGGTGAAGTCCTGCATCAGCACGCGCGCCGGGCGGAACGCGATCTCGTGCTCCAGCGACTTCTTGCGCAGCCATTTGGACACCGCGACGATGTCCGCCTTCTTGACCGAGCGGCCGTCCTCATTGCGCAGGAGGTTCTCGAGCAGGACCTTCATCGAATAGGGGAGTTTCGAAATTCCCTTCAGACCATTCTTCTCGGCCGTGGGCAGGCTGTAATAGACATAGGTCTTGGCGCCGACCTTGAGGGTCTTTTTGCATTTGAAGCTGTCGAGCGAGGTCATGTAGGAAATCCCAATTGTTAGTTATACCCGGCAAGGGGTATTTTAACACCGTCAGCGAATCCGGCTGGGTCGCTTGCAGGGGCAGGTTGAGTTGCTGCATCAAGTAGTTCCGGGCTTATAGAAGCTTTCTAACCGCGCCGCCACAGCCACAAACGTACCGCAGCAATTCGCGAGCCAAAAATTCCCATGCGCTACCCCAAGTTTTCCTGAGGCCTGGTTTGGACGGATTGATACGAGGCAAGATGCAGCTTTCCGGACGTGGGGTGATCTGTGTCCGGGGTGGCCGCGAGGTGTTTGCCGGGCTCGATTTCGAGGCCGCCTCCGGCGAGGCCGTGGCGGTCGTCGGCCGCAACGGCTCAGGCAAGACGTCCCTGCTGCGGCTGATTGCGGGCCTGCTCATCCCGGCCGGCGGGACAATCGCGCTCGATGGCGGCGATGCCGAGCTGACATTGCCTGAGCAATGCCACTATCTGGGTCATCGCGACGCCCTGAAGCCGGCGCTGAGCGTGGCGGAAAATTTGTCATTCTGGGCTGATTTTCTGGGCGGCGAGCGTCTTGACGCCCACGAGAGCCTCGCCACCGTCGGCCTCGACCACGCCACCCACCTGCCC
>NZ_JBFUES010001329.1:0-1664 GCF_056403875.1 Bradyrhizobium sp. P2_E8 | reverse complement strand
CCTATCAGGACCGCGATCTCTGGATCTGCCCGGAATGCGCCCATGAATGGAGCGCTGCGGCCGGCGCCGCTCCGGAAGTGCCGCAGGAGATGGGCGTGCGCGATGCCCATGGCAATGTGCTGACTGATGGCGACAGCGTCATCGTGATGAAGGACCTCAAGGTCAAGGGCTCCTCATCGGTCGTCAAGGGCGGCACCAAGGTCCGCAACATCCGCCTCCAGGACGCCACCGACGGCCACAACATCGCCTGCAAGATCGACGGCATCGGCGCGATGAATTTGAAGTCGGAGTTTGTGAAGAAGGCCTAGCGCTACGCGCCCATCAACGCGTCATATCCCGTCGCGCTGAACGCCAGCAGACAAAACCCGTGTCCGAACGGATCGGCCAGCATCGCGATCCGCCCATACGGCGCATCGCGCGCGGGCGCTTCGAGCACGGCGCCGGCGCGCAGCGCGCGCTCGACGGCGGCATCGACATCGTCGACGACGACGTCGACATGCAGCGGCGTCCAGTGCCGTTCGTAGCGGCGGCGGTCGCTGCCTGCACCCAACGTGCCGGCCTGCTTGGTCAGCAGATAAACCGGCGCCGGCCAGCCCAGGAGCTCGACGAAATCGCTGCCGAAGCGGCGGCCGACCGTCAGACCGAACGCGGCGGTGTAGAAGGTCGTGGCGGCGGCGACGTCGGGGACGTCGATGTTGAGGAGGAAGGTCATGGCGGGCTCGTCAAGTTGCGGGGTGCCCGGGAGCGTAGCCCGGATGGAGCGTCGCGCAATCCGGGATAGTGCCGCACATCCCGCCCCGGATTTCGCTYGCACTCCATCCAGGCGACGCAGATGCGTTCACCGCTGCCTTTGCGCCAGATAAAACCCGCACAGCACCGTCACGAGGCCCGCCGTCTGCAACATCGTCGGCGGCTCGCCGAGCAGCAGCCAGCCGGTGAGCAGCGTCAGTGCCGGCACGCAAGCGGGGAAGACAGCGGCGCGCGCGACGCCGAGGCGCTGGACGGAAACGGCAAAGAGATAGAGCGCGGCGGGACCTGCGAGCACGCCCTGCGCCAGCGCCTGGATCGCATTCTCGCTCACGCCGATCGCAGCGACGCGGGCGGGCCCGCCGGTCAGGAGATAGACCGGCAGCAACAGCAGCGACAGCACGTTGATGACGAGCGCGGCCGAGACGGCGGAGACGCGCCAGTGACGCAGCAGCGCGCCAAAACCTGCGAACATCAATCCGGTCAGCACGAAGATCAGATCGCCCTGCACGCCGTCGGCGCCGATATGGCCGATCGATTCGGCGCCGATCACGCCGAGGCCGCCAACGATGACGATGGCACCGGCAAGGCGCGAGGCGGAGATCTTCTCTTTGAGGAACATTGCGGCGAGCAGCAGGCCGCCGAGCGTCGCGGAGGACGGCTGGATCACGCTGCCATGACCGAGCGGCACGAACAGGAAGCCGGTGTAGGAGATCAGCGACATCACGGGGCCGCCAAGCACCATCAGCGCAAGGCCCCTGCCCCAGCCGATACCGCAGAGATCGGAGATGCCGGCGCGCGCTACCAGCGGCAGGAACACGATGCCCGACCAGACGTAGCGATGCACCAGCAGATCGACCGGCGTGAAGCCGACCTTCAGCCCGTGCCGCGTGCCGGCAAAGCCGAGCGCCCAGAAC
>NZ_JBFUES010001328.1:0-1666 GCF_056403875.1 Bradyrhizobium sp. P2_E8 | reverse complement strand
GTCCTGGATCGAGCGCGACGATCTCATCCGGCTGATCGCCTATGTGATCGCGACGCCCGACCTCGCCGGTCCCGTCAACGCCACGGCGCCGATCCCGGTCACCAATGCAAAGTTCACCGAAGAGCTTGGCCGCCGCCTGCATCGGCCCGCCGTGTTCCGCATTCCCGGTGGCCTCTTGCGCCGGATCGGCGGCGGCTTTGCCGACGAGCTGCTGCTCGGCGGTCAGCGCGTGCTGCCGAACAAGGCGCTGAGCCGCGGTTTCGTATTCCGCCACGAGACACTGCGCAGCGCGTTCGAGGCGATCTTGTGAGGTGATGTGATGTCAGGCGGCGACGCTCTTGAACGTCGCCGCCACCGCACGCAGCGCCGCCAGCTTGGCGGGGTCGCTGACCTTCGAATGCAGCATGACCTTCGAGCTGCCGAGTTTCGGCAGCCTGTGTGCGGGGCCGATGTCGATGAGGCCGGGTGGCGCGATCCGCCGCGCCAGCGGCGCGATCGCAAGTCCGGCAAGTGCGGCCGCGACCACCGCCGTGACGCCGCCGCCGACAAATCGCTCGCGCCAGGCGAGGCCGGCCTTGTCGAGCGCACGCACGGCGACGGCGCGGACGCCGCAGGGCGGGGCGAGCGTTGCGAGTGGCAGCGGCTCGCCCTTGGGCAGGGCGAAGCGGCGTGACGCGAACCAGCCGAACTCGTCCTCGGTCAGCTTTTCGCCGCCGCGGCGGCTCCCTTCCTGGCGGACGATCACCGCGTCGAGCTGGCCGCGTCGTACGCGTCCTGCATCTCGCGCGAGAAGCCGATGGTGACGGCGAGGGCGAGATTTGACGACATCGCGTGCAGCCGCTCGAGCAGCGGCACCAGCTCGGGGCCGGCGGCGTGATCGGAGATGCCGAGCGAGAGCGATTGTGCGGCTGGTGCGTCGCCCGACAGCGCGCGGTCATGCGCCGCCATCAGGGCGCGGGCGCGTTCGAGGAATGCTGCGCCGTCGGCGGTAAGCCGGACCGCGCGCGGCGAGCGCTCGACGAGGCGCTTGCCTAGCACTGTCTCCAGCCGCTGCAGCTTGAGGCTGACCGCGGCTTGCGTCGTGCCGAGCGCTTCGGCGGTGCGGGTAAAGCTCTGGAGGTCGGCGACCAGCAGGAAGGCCTTGATGGTGGCGATGTCGAGCGTGGCTGTCATTATGATTTGTTATCACTGGTATCAATAGAGATAAGATACCAAAATGGAGAAGGGAGGTCTAGCTTCTCATCAACGCCGCGCAAGACCTGCGCGACATCTTGAGGAGAACGACCATGCCCCTGATCACCGTGTCCTACACCACCTCCCGCCAGTCACCCTCGCTGAAGGCCGACATCGCGAATGCCGTGTCCGAGCTCACCGCAAAAATCCTGCACAAGGATCCCAAGGTGACCGCCATCATCGTGAAATCGGTCGAGGCGGACGACTGGTTCGCCGGCGGCCAATCGCTCGCCGAGCAGAAGCTCGCCAGCTATTGGATCGACATCCATGTCACCGAAGGCACCAACACCAAGGACGAGAAGGCGGCCTATCTCGCCGCGATGTTCAAGCGCATGGCCGAAATTCTGGGCCCGCTGCACCCCGAGACCTATTTGCATGTCGACGAGGTCAAGGGCGACGCCTACGGCTTTGGCGGCCTGACCCAGGAGCGCCG
>NZ_JBFUES010001327.1:0-1669 GCF_056403875.1 Bradyrhizobium sp. P2_E8 | reverse complement strand
CGCACACACTCCCGACCGTTTGTATTATTCCTCCGGAAATCGCGTCAGTTCATCTTGACGTCGAGTTCCTTGGCGACGAGATCGAGCACTTCCTGCCCGACCCGGCCCTTCGCCCATTTGTAAGTCGGCTGCATCGCTTCCTGCCACGCCTTGCGATCGGCGTCGGTGAGATAATGCAGCGTGGTCTTGCCCGCCTTCTTGATCTCGGCGAGCGCGTCCTCGTTCTCCTGGCGTGCGATCGAATTGGTGTAGTCGGTCGCCTCGTTCATCGCCTTTTCGAGCTGGGCGCGGATATCGGGCGGCAGGCCGGACCAGAATTTCGAGTTGACGATCACCGCATATTGCAGATGGGCATGATAGGACACGGTGATGTCCTTCTGCACCTCGTAGAACTTCTGCGTCCAATAGTTGGACGCGGTGTTCTCGCAGCCGTCGACCACGCCGGTCTGCAGCGCCTGGTAGACCTCGGAGAATGCCATGATCTGCGGGATCGAACCCATCAGGCGGAAATACTGGTCCGCGATCTTCGATCCGGAGATACGGAATTTCAGGCCCTTGAAATCCTCCGGCTTCATCAGCGAACGATTCGACGACACCATGTGGAAGCCGTTGTCCCAATAGGCGAGGCCGCTGATGCCCTTGGCCTCCAGCTTCTGGAACAGCCACTTGCCGACCGTGCCCTTCATCGCATTGGCATAGGTCTCGTCGTCCTTGAACAGCCAGGGCAGGTCGAGCGCCTCGAATTCCTTGATCCCGAGCGGCGCGAACTTCGCGGTCGAGGGCGCGAGCATCTGCACCGAGCCGAGCTGCAGCGCCTCGATCTCCTCCTTGTCCTTGTAGAGCGAGGAGTTCGGATAGACTTCGATCTTGACCTTGCCGTCGGTGTACTTCTCGGCGAGCTCCTTGAACTTCAGAGCGCCCTTGCCCTTCGGAGTGTCGTTGGCGACGACGTGGCTGAATTTGATGCTGATCGGGCTCTGGGCCTGGGCGACAGCAGGGGCCATGAGAACAGCCGCAGCGACGACCGCAAGGAGCAGCTTGGGCATGAAGTAACCTCCCAACAACCTCTAAAACCGGGTCTTTTTTGTTTTCCGATTTCAGTAGTGGCAGCAATCCGCCACCCGAACAACTAGACCTAAGCCCAATTTGCCGCAGCCAAGCTATCTTGACGGCCGTTGCTGACGCAACCCGACACCCGCGCGTGCATCGGGGAACGAGCGCTTATGTCGCATTGCGGCAATGCCCTCAGCCCTTGCGCTGGGCGACCATGAACAGACGCCGGAACGGGAACAGCGTCTGCCCCGCCGCATTCTTCGGATACGCCTTCGCCACCCGCATCCCATAGGCCGCCTCAAAGGCAGCCTTCTCGTCGCCCGCGAGCACGTCGAGATAGCGCGTCAGCCAGGTGCCCTTGGTCCATTCCTTCACTGGGTTCTCGCCTTCAAGCACCTGAAGATATTCGGTCTCCCAGATGTCGATATTGTCGGACATCGGCGCAAGAAGATCGTGATAGAAGGCCGGCCCCTCGACCGGCGGCGGGGTGACGAGATGCTCGACCTTGGGCCGCCAGGGGCCGTTCAGGGCGGTCTCGCCGATCAGCACATGCGAGGGGGCCAGAAAGTTGCGTGGCATCTGCACCGCGAGCATGCCGCCGGGCACGACCTTCTCC
>NZ_JBFUES010001326.1:0-1674 GCF_056403875.1 Bradyrhizobium sp. P2_E8 | reverse complement strand
CGAGCAGCCTGCGCCTGCCCTTGCGCGGAATCAGGTCGATGTCGCTGACGAGTTTCGCGCCGCCCTTGCGGCGCTCCAGCACGATCTTGCGGCTGTGGAAGGCCTCCAGCTCGACGCGGTGCGCGACGCTGACGATGGTCGCCTTCGGCAGCGCGTCAGTGACCATCTTCATCATCTTGTCCTGGCTCTTCTCGTCGAGCGCCGAGGTCGCCTCGTCAAGGACGACGATGTCGGGGTTGTGCAGCAACAGTCGCGCGAAGGCGAGGCGCTGCTTCTCGCCGCCGGACAGTGTCTGGTCCCACGGTCCCTCTTCCTCGATCTTCTCCTTGAGATGGTCGAGGCCGACCTTGTGCAGGGCTTCGCCAATTTCTGCGAGGGTCCAGTCGTCTTCGGCTCCGGGATAGGCGACCGCGCGGCGCAGGGATCCGGAGGGCACGTAAGGCCGCTGCGGCAGCATGAACAGCCGCCGGTCGGGGTGGAGATTGACGCTGCCGCCGCCCCACGGCCACAGCCCAGCAATGGCGCGCACCAGCGTGCTCTTGCCGGTGCCGGATTCGCCGGCGACCAGCAGGCGTTCGCCGGCCTCGATCACCACCTCGGTCTCGCCGACCACGGCCGTGCCGTCGTCGAGCGTGACCGAGAGGTCGTTCAGCTCCAGCATCGCCTCGTTGCTGGTCTCGCCGCGCGTGATGCGGCCGAGGCCATCGCCCTGCTCGGCGCGTTCGAGGCCGTCGAGCGACATCATCAGCGAGGCGATGCGGTGTGCGCAGGCATTCCAGTCGGCGAGCCGCGGATAATTGTCGACCAGCCAGCCGAACGCGCTCTGCACGATGGTGAAGGCGGACGCCGCCTGCATCACCTGTCCGAGCGTCATGCTGCCGTCGAGGAATTTGGGCGCGCAGAGCAGCAGAGGCACGACCGGCGCAACGAGGTTCGATCCCTGTGACACCAGCGTGGTGCGCATGTGCTGGCCGGCGAGCCGCGCCCATTGCCGCAGCACGTTGGTGAAATTGCGGTCGATGCCGCCGCGCTCCTCCTCCTCGCCGCCGAGCAGCGCGATGCTTTCGCCGTTCTCGCGCACGCGCGTCAGGGTGTAGCGGAGGTCGGCCTCGGCCTGGTTCTTGTCTTCGGAGACCTGCACGAAGCGCCGGCCGATCACCAGGATCGAGCTCGATGCGATCGCGGCGTAGAGCATCGCAGCGATCACGAGGAAGCCGGGAATGGTGATGGTCGATCCACCGAGCGCGATCGTGAGCGCGCCGCCGATGGTCCAGAGCACGACGATGAAGGTCGCGGCCGACAGCAGTGCCGAGGTGACGCCGGCGAGGAAATCGACCGGCGCATCGGTCGCGACGCGCAGGTCCTCCGCGATCCGGTATTCGGGATTCTGGTGGTCGCCGCCGACGAGGTTGAGCTGGTAGTAGCGGCCGTTGGCGAGCCACCGCGTCAGCACGCTCGCCGTGAGCCATGCCCGCCAGCGCCGCTGGATGCCCATGCGGGCGAACACCTGCGCCACGCCGAGCGCGATGCTGCCGATCGCAAGCGGAAAGAACACCGCGGTGAGGTGAAACACGCTGGTCGCATCGCGCTGCTCGATGGCGTCGAAGATCGCGCGGTTCCAGACATTGATGCCGTTTTGGAAGCCGACGGTGAGGACGATCAGCATGCCGAGGC
>NZ_JBFUES010001325.1:0-1675 GCF_056403875.1 Bradyrhizobium sp. P2_E8 | reverse complement strand
AGCCCGTCCAGCATCGCGCCCACGAGGCCCGCGATCTCGTTCCGCAGCGCCGGAAGCGGAACGGCGACCAGCTTCTGCTCCAGCCCCAGCGCCACCATGCCATGCACCGCCGAGAACAGGCTGCGCGCGGTGATGCCGAGTTCCTCGGGGCTGCGCTTGGGAAGCAGCAGCGCCAGCGGATGATAGATGTGGCGGAACAGCTGCATCTGGTCGTTGATGGACCAGTCGGGGAGGATCTTGTCGGCGGCCATGCGGTGCTCGAACAGCGCGCGCCAGAGTTCGAGGTTTTCGGCGGCGAAGCCGCAATAGGCAATGGCGATGCGGACCAGCGTCTCATGTGGCGAAGGATCACCCGCGCTTTCCGCTGCGCTGAGCGCCTCATCGAGGCGATGCAGCGTGCGCGAGCCGACCCGCAGGACGAGTTCGTCCACATCAGCGACGAGATTGTAGACCGCACCATTGGCGCAGCCGATCTCGCGGGCCAAATCGCGGGTTTTCAGACCCGCCAACCCCCGCTCAGCGATAATCCGCTCGGCCGCCTGGATCAGGTCGGTCCGAAGTTTCGCTCGACGTTCCAAGGCCTTAGTCATTTGGCGTCAAATTCTTGAGCGATGCTCATTTTTTTATTGAACGATGTTCAATATTCCTGCTACAAAGCATGTGTGAGCAACGCTCATAAACAGGGAGCTGCAGATGTTCAAGACCGTCGTGACACTTTTCCGCGGCAGCGTGGCCGCCGCGGGCGAGGAGCTGGAGGACCGGACGGCCCTTCTGATCCTCGATCAGCAGATGCGCGATGCGGCCGCCGCCGTCGAGCGCAGCAAGCGGACGCTGGCGCTGGCGATCGCACAGGACCAGCAGGAGGGCCGCAAGCTCGAGGCGACCGTCGCCCGCATCGCCGATCTCGAGACCCGCGCGGTCGCGGCGCTCGACGGCGGCCGCGAGGATCTCGCCAGGGACGCCGCCGAGGCCATCGCGGGGCTCGAAGCCGATCGCGACGCGGCGATGACGGCACGCGCCTTGTTCGCGACCGAGATCATCAGGCTGAGGCGCCACGTCGCGAGCGCGCAGACCCGCATCACCGAGCTCGATCGCGGCCGTCGCCTCGCCCGTGCCTCGGAAGCGGTGCGCTCGCTTCGCCGCAGCGGCATCGAGGCCGCACGTCCTTACGAATCCACGCTGCCGGAAGCGGAGAGCACCTTGAGGCGCCTGCGCGAGCGGCAGATCGAGGCCCAGGCCGCCGATGATGCGCTGGTCGAGCTCGATGCGGCGAGCGGACCGCTCGCCACCGCCGAGAAACTCGCCGAGCAGGGCTTTGGCCCCCGGCTCAAGACGACCGCGGACGACGTGCTGGCGCGGTTGAAGTCCAAGCGCACGCCGACTGCCTGAACTCAGATCCCATCATCATTCGAACCAACAGGAGACGACCATGAACCAGAACGGCCAGCCCCACAGCAACGCCTGGGTGACCTTCACTTACGTGTCCTTCGCGGCCTCCGCGTTCCTCATCGCCATCGGGATCTTCTTCCTGCCGATCGACCTTTGGATGAAGGGCTATCTCACCATGGGCATCGTGATGCTGATCCAGACCTGCATCACACTGACCAAGACGGTGCGCGACAATCACGAGAGCGGCCGGCTGATGAACCGCATCGAGGATGCCAAGGCCGAGCTC
>NZ_JBFUES010001324.1:0-1680 GCF_056403875.1 Bradyrhizobium sp. P2_E8 | reverse complement strand
GGCTCAGTCATTGCGACCGTCCCACCTAGCAGTAGTTGGGACGCCTATGATTTCAAGGTCGTGGGCACCGGCAGCAACGATCGCCTTACCTTCCGCGAGGTAGCCAGCCAGGGTAGCGACGGTCTGGGTGCCCTCTATGACAATATCCAACTCACCGTCGCCACGGCGACGCCGGCCGATTCACTACCGGGGGCCGCGGATAAGAATCTCCTGGTGAACGGATCGTTCGAATCATCTTCGCTGGCGCCCCTCCAAGCCGGCCGCTGGGGGGCCTTCGATGCTATTCCGGGCTGGCACGCCATCAGTGGCGGAACCATCGAGCTCTGGAATAATCTGAACGGCGTGAAAGCAAGTGACGGCGTCAATTACGGCGAATTGGACTATGCCGGAGCTCGCGACGGACTTTACCAGGATGTGGAAACCGTGGCCGGCCAGCAATACGTTCTTTCCTTCGATGCGCGCTCGCGGCCGGGCTTCACAAGCTCGACCTGCTCGATCGAAGTCCTCTGGAATGGCTCGATCCTTGGGGTCGTTCCGCCCGACAGCACCTGGCAAAACTATGATTTCACGGTGACGGGTACAGGCGGACAGGATCGCGTGACATTCCGCGAGGTTGCGGGCCAAGGCAGTGACGGGCTCGGCGCGAGCTATGACAATGTGTCTTTGGTTGCAAAGCCCGCGAGCCCTGCCTCGGCGTCTCTGCTGAGCAGTGCAAATCAGGCGTTCGCGCTACTGAGCCAGTATACCGCGACCGATGCGACCACAGCTGGCGCCGTGACGAACGGGCCTCTCGCGGTCGATCCGAACGCTTCACTCGTGCAGACGCTCTCGTTGCCTGCCCAACACTAGTTTTCTCGCAATGGGATAGACAAACCTCGGGGCGCCGTTTCACGGCCCCCGCGCTTTGTTTTGCGTCCGCCCGCGCGGAACGCCCTCACGCAAGCAGCCGCGGCCTGGCGAACAACGGCCGACGGAATTGATAGCCGTCAACTCGGACCCCGTCCGTCGCAGTTTAGATGATGCCGGGCGCGCTCAGAATGATGCCGTTCGCCGTCCATAACGCCTTTGTGCGATTTCACACGTGGGAGGAGCCGGCCGTGCATTCCAGCAAGTTCACTTCCGGTCAGGAACCAAGCAACACCGGATCGAGCCTCTCATGGCGATTGCCGCGACGACACGTCTGACAATCGAAATTCCATGACACATTCGGCAAATATCACGGAGTGTCTGCCCGCGAACCATGCGAATGCGATGGCGAGTCGTATGCCTTCGGCCACGACAAGCCATCCCTACGTGACGATTGCAATTCCCACGTATAACCGGGCCGCCCTATTGAAGGGATGCATTGCGTCAGCCCTGGCGCAGACCTACCCCCATTTCGAAGTCCTCGTTTCGAACAATGCTTCGCCCGACGATACCGCACAGACCTTGGACGAATTTAGCGACCCACGATTGCGCGTCATCACCCAGGAAACGAACATCGGCTTGCTCCCGAATTGGAATGCATGTCTCGCGAATGCCCGAGGCGAATACATCATCCTCGTCTCCGATGACGACAGAATAATGCCGTCGCTGCTCGAGCGATGCGTGGCCCTCATTGACCAATACCCGCAACTTCCAATCGTCATTACCCTAAGCAATCTACATGCGGCCTCGCTCGGCCAGACGCGCCAGCCGCGC
>NZ_JBFUES010001323.1:0-1683 GCF_056403875.1 Bradyrhizobium sp. P2_E8 | reverse complement strand
CGAGGCCAATGCGCTACGCGGCGGCAATCTGTCGATGCGCGACAGCCTGGTGGTATCGAGCCAGACGCTGATCTCCAACGGCTGCGGCGCCTCGGTCGGCCTCGAGGCCGGCTATACCCAGATCGGCTCCGGCATCGCCTCGCTGCTCGGCAAGTTCTTCAATCTGCGCCGCAACGATCTGCGCCTGATGGTCGGCTGCGGCGCGGCCGCCGCGATCGCCGCGGCGTTCGGCGCGCCGATCACCGGCGCCTTCTACGCCTGCGAGCTGATCGTCGGCGTCTATTCGGTCAGCAGCGCCGCCCCGATCCTGGCCGCCTCGCTCGCCGGGGCCCTGACCGCGCAATGGCTCGGCGGCGCGCCGTATTCGCTGGAGATACCGAAGGTCAGCGCCGTCGGCGTCGAGCAGTACCTGGCCCTGATCGGTCTCGCCCTCATCACCAGCGGCGTCGGCATCGCCGTGATGCGGTCGTCTTCGATGTTCGAGCGCCTGTTTGCCTGGCTACCGGTCTGGCTGCGCCCGGTGATTGGCGGCCTCATCGTCGGCAGCTTTGCCATCGTCACGCCGCAGGTGCTGGCGGCCGGCCACGGTGCCATGGTGCTCGACCTCTTTCACGACATGACGATCGGCCTGGTCGCGATCATCATCGCTTTGAAGCTGACGGCCTGCCTGA
This sequence comes from Bradyrhizobium sp. P2_E8, assembly GCF_056403875.1. NCBI lineage: Bacteria > Pseudomonadati > Pseudomonadota > Alphaproteobacteria > Hyphomicrobiales > Nitrobacteraceae > Bradyrhizobium > Bradyrhizobium sp. P2_E8. The sequence goes on along the minus strand of NZ_JBFUES010001323.1, from coordinate 1,012 downwards.
TCTCGCTCGCCTCGGGCTTCCGCGGCGGTCTGTTCTTTGCCTCGTTGTTCGTCGGCAGCCTGATCGGAAAGTTCTGTGCCGGAATCCTTTTGCTCATCAGCCCGGAATTCGTGATTGATCCGCTGGTCGCGATGCTGACGGGCATGGCGACGCTCGGCGTCGCCATTGTCGGCGGCCCGCTGACCATGTCGTTCCTCGTGCTCGAGATGACCCGCAATGTCGACGTCACCGCCGTCGTGCTCGCCGGTTGCATCGTCACCTCGATCTGCGTCCGCTTCATGTTCGGCCATTCGTTCTCGACCTGGCGCCTGCATCTGCGCGGCGAGACCATCCGCAGCGCCAACGATGTCGGCTGGCTGCGTAATCTGACCGTCGAGCGCCTGATGCGCTCCGACGTCGGCAAGGTCCCGTCGACCACGACGATCGCTGCCGTCCGCCGCGAATTCGCGCTGGGCTCGCGGCCCGGAATCGTCATCGTCAACAATGCGGATGAATATGTCGGCCTCGTCCTGCTGCCCGATCTGTTCTCCAGCGACCTCGACACCATCGCCGACGACATCCAGGTGATCGAGCTCGCCCGTCTGATCGACATCGTGCTGATCCCGGAAATGAACGTGAAGTCGGCGATGGCGGTGTTCGACGAGGCGGAAGCCGAGATGCTGGCGGTGGTCGATTCCACCGACAGCCGCAAGGTGGTCGGCTTCCTCACTGAGAACTTCGCCCGCCGCCGCTATGTCGAGGAGATCGACAAGGCGACGCGCGGCGTGCTCGGGGCGCTGTCGTAAAGCGCGATGCCAGGCGCTTTTCCGGTTCACTGAGACGGAGAAGCAACGACGCAGGCCACGATCCGGCGGACCAGTGGCAGCACCATCAGCAGCGTTGGAAAGGCGACCAGCCATGACAGCGCCCAGGCGCCCGGCCAAGTCGCGAGGAAGGCCGGCGTTGCGCCGAGGCTTCGAAGCGTCGAAATGACCGACACCACGGCCGTCATGAGGATGGACAGCACAAAAGG
>NZ_JBFUES010001322.1:0-1684 GCF_056403875.1 Bradyrhizobium sp. P2_E8 | reverse complement strand
GACCCATACCGCGTGATCCCTCAATGAGGCATGCTGGTTGACGCCTTCAAAAACAGCTCAGGCCCGTGGTTATGGGTCCCGGCCTTCGCCGGGACGACAACAACGTCAATTCACCTGCTCGTCCGAATACACGCCCCAGAGGCGTTCCTGCTGGATCCAGCCGTCAAAGCCGTTACCGGTGACGCGGCACCAGTTTGCGCTGCACTTCTTCACCTGGGTGACCACACCGGCCTGGAGCTTGGCCGCAACCGCGCTGTCGGGATCGGCGCGGTCGTAGATCGGCGCGAGCTCGTCCTTGTGCTTCATGGTGACGACCGCGGTGCGGCGGCCCGACAGCAGCGAGTGATAGACCCAGCCCTCGGCGCCTTCGGAATCGCGCACCCGGCGCCAGTTCTCGAACTCGGCGGTGATTTCGACCGGCAGGCCGGCACGGGTGTAGACCCAGGCCACGTCATTGTCCTTGGTCGGACCGGCCCGGACGTTCACGTGATCCGACTTGAGGCTGACATAGCGGGGCACCGGGAGGCCGCTGGCACTCTGGGGGGTATTGTCCTTCGCCGAATGCGAGGGGCTGACCGAGGCGCTCAACCAGGTGCAAACGAGCGCCATCACCAAACAAAAACGCCCCAACGCCATCAACCCGTCTCCTGTCGAGGAGCCGGCCGAGCCGGACCCTCACCCCAAAATTCCAAAAAAACCCTGCCGCGGTCGTCCCTGACCCGCCCCACGCGGGTGTTCCCCATGCCTGGCCCGTGGTTCTTGTCTTGGCCCGGCCTTCTGCTAGAGAGGACGGACGCTTGAACAGCCAGTTTGGCCCGATTTTCCGGCTGGAAATATCGGGAGAGCTTGAAGGAAACGCCGGGGACGACACGGCAAGGGCAGTGTCGAACAACCGGGTTAATGAGGCCTGAACGGCCAGCCTTTGGCGACAGAGGCGGGCTTGCGACGCTTCATGAGAGCAGGACATGTCGGTGAAGAAAAAGCCCCTCGTCGTGGTGACGCGCAAGCTGCCGGATTCGATCGAGACGCGGATGCGCGAGCTGTTCGACGCGCGGATCAATCTCGACGACACGCCGATGTCGCCCGAGCAGATCGCGGAAGCCGCGCGCACCGCCGACGTGCTGGTTCCGACCGTCACCGACCACATCACCGCCGACATCGTCAACCAGCCGGACTGCAAGCTCCGCCTGATCGCGAATTTCGGCAACGGCGTCGACAATATCGACGTCGAGGCTGCGCATGCCCGCGGCATCACCGTCACCAACACGCCGAAGGTTTTGACCGAAGACACCGCCGACATGACCATGGCGCTGATCCTGGCCGTGCCGCGCCGGCTGATCGAAGGCGCATCGATCATGACGGAAGGAAAACCCTGGGCCGGCTGGTCGCCGACCTGGATGCTCGGCCACCGCATCGGCGGCAAGCGTCTCGGCATCATCGGCATGGGCCGCATCGGCCAGGCGGTGGCGCGCCGCGCCCGCGCCTTCGGCCTGCAGATCCACTACCACAACCGCCGTCCCGTCGCGCCGAAGATCGCCGAAGAGCTTGGCGCGACCTAYTGGGAAAGCCTCGACCAGATGCTGGCSCGGATGGACATCCTCTCGGTGAACTGTCCGCATACGCCGGCGACCTATCACCTGCTCTCGGCGCGACGGCTGAAGCTGATCCGCAAGGACGCCTACAT
>NZ_JBFUES010001321.1:0-1684 GCF_056403875.1 Bradyrhizobium sp. P2_E8 | reverse complement strand
GGAGGCCCTCCTGGTACCGCACGAGGAGCGGCGCGAGCAGATCGCGTGCCTCGCCAGCCTTTCCGGCATGACGCCAGACGCGGCCGAGGCTGATCGCCCCCCGCAGCTCCCAGCCGAGCGCGCATTGCCGGCGTGATAGATCGAGCGATTTCCGGAAGTAATTCTCGGCCTCGGCGGCATTGCCCGATCGGGCCAGGATGTCGCCCTTGACCCTGAGCATCTCCGGCATGTCGAAGGATTCGCCGTGATCGGGAATCTGGGCGATGGCCTCATCGATCGTGCGCAAGGCCTCGTCGGGCCGGTTCTCGGAGGCAAGCCCCTCCGCGAGCGCGGTCGCAAACACCGTCGTCATGATCCGGTGACGCGTGGCGTACAGCGTGGCCTGGCTGCGGCGAAGATGCTCGATCCCGCCGGTGACGTCGCCGCGGCGCAGCAGCAGCTCGCCCTTCTGGCCGATGCCGACCGCGTGATAGGGGCCGAGAAAATGCCGCGCCGAATGGTCGATCAGCCGCTCGATCAGGCTTTCGGCACTGGCCCAGTCGCCGACCCAGAGGAACACGTAGATGGTCCAGATCAGGGCAATGCCGAGGGTGAGCGGCTGTTCGAGCAGCTCGGCCTCGCGCACCGTGTATCTGGCCGCCTCGATCGCCCGATCGGGCCGGCCGGTGAGCCAGAGCCCGCGCGCCAGCGCCACCAGTGCAACGATGCGGTCGTCATAACCGAGATGGCCGATGTTCAGCCGCTGCGAGCCGGGATTGTGCACCATCGCGCTCTCGCAGAACTGCACGGCCTTGTCCTGGTTGCCGATCAGATGGTGGGCGACGCCGAGCATCCATTCCACGTTCAGTGCGGCGGCTGGATCATTCAGCTTCCGCGCGACGCCTTCGCCCTGCTCGCCGGTTCCGAGCGCCCCGTGAAAATCTCCGACCCTGGTCAGGTAGATGTGCAGGCCGCGCAGCAGCCAGAGCTGCCAGTGCAGGTCCTCGAGCTCTCTGGCAAGCTGGAGGCTGCGCGTGAACGCGGAGCGGACCGCCTCCGTATTGCCCTGCGTGAACATCACGGAGACGCCGAGCGCGGCCTGCAACGTCATCTCCTGGCGGCTGTCGATCGCGCCCGTATCGAGAGACACCAGCGCCTGCTGTGTCCAGCGGTAGCATTCCGTCAGCAATGTCAGCTCGAGGAAGAACTGGGCCGCCGAGGCCGCCAGATCCACGCCGATCGTCCGGTCGCCGCCGTCCGCGAAGCTCCAGGTCAGCGCGGCCCTCACATTGGGCAGGTGGTCGGCATAGGGAAGGAAGCCGCCCGCGCTCTGCATGCCGGTGGATTTGAGCGCGATGTCGCGCAGGAAATCGCGGAAATATTCGGCATGGGCGCGCGCGACGCGGGCCGCTTCCGCGTGCTCGACGAGCTTGTCGCCGACGAAGGCGCGGGTGGTGTCGAGCAGGCGATAGCGCAGCCGCCGTTCCGCGGGCGAGGTCGCGATCAGGGACTTGGCGAGCAGGTTCGAGATGGCTTCGACGGCCTCGGATTCGCCCATGCCTTGGCAGGACGCGACGGCAAGCGCGGCTTCCAGGGTGAAGGGCCCGACAAATACCGACAATCCGCGCAACGTTGCGCTTTCGGCTGCCGGCAGCAAATCGTAGCTCCAGGCGAGTGCCGCGCTCAGGGTCTGGTGCCGCGGGAT
>NZ_JBFUES010001320.1:0-1686 GCF_056403875.1 Bradyrhizobium sp. P2_E8 | reverse complement strand
GATTGCATCCGCGCCACCTTCTCCCACAAGGGGAGAAGGAAAAGAAGAAACCGAGTTGCGCCGGCCGGCAAGAAGCTGCTCGGCTTCGGTCGCGATCCGCTCGACGATCTCGGCCGCGGGTGGGATATCATGGATCAGGCCGACGGCCTCGCCCGCGATCACCGCGGCGATGTCGAAATTGCCGGCCGCCTTCGCCGCGGCATACTCCGCCGCGACCGTGGCGACATTCTGCATCAGTTCGACCTCGCGGCCGATCCAGCGCCTGGCGTGGTCGTTGACCAGGCACCGGCCGGTAAACGGCGCCGGCCAGACATTGTTGCGTGACAAATCGAAGATGATGCCGCGCACCGTCGAGCCGCTGCTTGCGGCGCAGATGCGCCGCTTGGCCTCCTCGGCGCCGTCGGCCTCCTGGCTCGCGTAGAAGCGCGTGCCGAGCAGCACGCCGCTCGCGCCCAGCATCATCATGGCGGCGAGACCGCGCCCGTCGGCGATACCGCCGGCCGCCACCACAGGCACACGGCCCGCCGCAAGATCGACGATGGCAGGCACGAGATCGATGCTGGTGCGTGACGCGCCGTGACCGCCCGCCTCCGTGCCCTGCGCGACCAGGATATCGGCGCCGGCGTCGAGCGCCTGCCGCGCCATCGCCTCGTCCTGCACTTGGCAGATCAGGCGCGCTCCCGCGGATCTGATCTTGGGTGCGAACGGCGCGGGATCGCCGAAGGACAGCATGATCGCGGATGGTCTGGCGGCGAGCGCAATGTCGAGCAGTTCGGGCCGCTTGGCGAGGCTCCAGGTGATGAAGCCGACACCGAACGGCGCGCGCAGGCCGGCGAGCTTTACGGTCTCCCGCTCCAGCCACGTCCTCTCGCCGTAGCCGCCGCCGAGAATGCCGAAGCCACCGGCGCGGCTGACGGCCGCCACCAGACGGCTGCCGGCGACGACATCCATCGGCGCCAGCAGCACGGGATGGTTGATTTCCAGCAAGCTCGTCAGCGGCGTCGCAATGGGCATGGCTCTCCCCGATCTGGACAGTGAGACTAAGCGCGACTAGCATTCTCGAAAAATGAATTGTTGCGAACGCTGCCATCACAAAAGCGAAACGACGCCATGGAACTCAGCGATATCCAGACCTTCGCCGCGGTCGCCCGCACCGGCGGCATCACCCGCGCTGCCGAGGAGCTCAACACTGTGCAGTCCAACGTCACCCAGCGCGTGAAGGCGCTTGAGGCGGAGATCGGCACGCCGCTGTTCGAGCGCCACAGCCGCGGCATGACGCTGACCGGCGCCGGCAAACGCCTCCTGCCCTACGCGCAACGGATGGCCGCGTTATCGCGCGAGGCCGTGCTCGCCGCACGCGACGACGGTGAGCCAAAGGGGCCGCTGGCAATCGGTTCGATGGAAACGACGGCCGCCGTGCGGCTGCCGCCGCTGCTCGCCGATTTCCACCGCCGCTTCCCGGCCGTGCGCCTCTCCTTGCGCACGGCGACGACGGCCGACCTCGTCGCGGGCGTGCTCGAAGGCACGCTCGACGGCGCCTTCGTTGCAGGTCCCATCGCGCATGCCGACCTCACCGCGACAAGCGCCTTCCGCGAAGAGCTGGTGCTGGTCAGCGCGCGGCGCTGGAGCTCGCTTGCGGAGCTGCGCGCCGGCACGCCGGAGTCCGGTCCGACGGCGCTGGTGTTC
>NZ_JBFUES010001319.1:0-1686 GCF_056403875.1 Bradyrhizobium sp. P2_E8 | reverse complement strand
GAAATGCTCGGAGTCGTTGGCGATCTCGCGCACCGCCTCATAGGTGGTCGGCATGTAGCAGCCGAGGAAGCGCTCGGTGTGCACCACCGGGCTTGCGGAGCGCAACTCGTCCCAGATCGGGAAGGGGTCTTCCGTCCACTGCGGATCAGTATGGTCGAAATCGTTGACCCAATCGGTCACGGGCGGATGGGCGACAGGTTGGCTGACGTCGGACATCGCGGGGAAATCCTCAGGCTGTTGTTCGCTGAAATCACGCGCATGCGGGCATGCAAGAAGCCCGCGCTACTCCTCGATCACATCGATTGCGATTTCCGGGCAATTGGATTTGGCAAGCCAGGCCTTGTCTTCGAGCCCCGGCGGAACCGTGCCGTCGCCGGCTTCGCGGGCGTTGCCGTATTCGTCGAGCTCGAACAGCTCCGGCGCCAGCGCCTTGCAACGGGCATGGCCCTGGCATTTGTCGGGGTCGACGTGAACCTTCAGTCGCTCTGTCATGGCGGCTTCCTTGGTCGTATGCGCGCGGCGTCCGAAGGACGGCGCGTTCCTCTTTATGGGCGGCATTCGCCGCTCGTTCTAAGTTATATGCTATTACATTCGCGACAGGCTTCCCCTGTCAAGCGCAAACTTATAGGCTTGGCCGCAACATGCGTTCACAACTCGCCCGCAAGCCCGAGAACACCTACCACCACGGCGATCTCCGCGATGCCTTGATCAAGGCCGCGTTGCGCGAGGCGGAGCAGGGCGGCGCCGAGGCGATCAGCATCAAGGCGCTGGCAAAGCAGCTCGGCGTCTCGCAGCCGGCGCCCTACCGGCATTTCGCCGACCGCGAGGCGTTGCTGGCAGCGGTGACGGCGGAGGCGTTCCGGCAGCTCAGCGCGATTCTAAGCGAGGCGATGGCAAAGCCGTCCAAGCAATCGAAGCTATCGCGGCTGGCGCAGGCAACACTCGACTTCGGCCTGCGCCGCAACGGCATCTACCGCCTGATGTTCGCCTCGCGCACCGTGTCGTGCGCGGCCAAGGGCAGTGAGCTGCACGCGGCCACGCGCGAGACCTTTGCGCTCGTGATCGAGGCCCTGGAAGTGCCTGCCGTCGGCTATTTGCGCGAACGGCAAGCGCTCAAGATCTGGGCGGCCGTGCATGGCGTGGTGATGCTGGCGGAGCAGGGCCTGTTCACCGGCGAGTCGGCGCATGCCACGCGCGAGGAACTGGTCGAGGATTTTGTGAACGAAACGAAGGCCGCGCTCGCTGCTGCGATCAAGGATGCGCGACGTCGGAAAAGGTCCGGCGCCTAGACCCTCGCTTTCAGCAGCCTCATCAGCTTGTCGACCGCGCTGTCCGGGGTCGTCACGACCGGGCGGCCGGTGGCGTCGGCGACCAGCGGCGCGGTTGCCGCGATGCTGAATTGCGCGAGCGCAATGACGTCGCAATCGCGCAAGTCCTTTGACGCCTCGACAATCAGCTTGTCATGCGTGGCGCGATCGCCGCGATCGAGCGCCGCCAGCGCGCCCTCGGCAAGCTTTGGCACGACCTGAGCGGAGGCCGGAAATTCCGGCGGCATCGAGGCCAGCGTCGGCGCGAAGGTCGAGAGCAGGCCGATGCGCTTGCCCATCGTCACCGACCGTTCGATCATGGCCTCGTTCGGCTTGAGCACCGGCATCGGCGCATGCGCGTGCGCCACCGCCTCGATGC
>NZ_JBFUES010001318.1:0-1689 GCF_056403875.1 Bradyrhizobium sp. P2_E8 | reverse complement strand
CGGTGAGGCTACGTGCCTGACGGCACGAACGCAATCGCGCGATGTCCCGCGCGGCGGAATGCAGGCATGCGATGAAGTGAGGTGAGATGCCTATTCTCCCTCTCCCCGCTTGCGGGGAGAGGGTCGGGGTGAGGGGGAGTCTCCGCGGGGACGGAGGTCGTTGGGTTTTTCGAGATGGCCCCACGCCGTCATTGCGAGCGCAGCGAAGCAATCCAGAGTCGTTCCGCGGAGGGATTCTGGATTGCTTCGCTACGCTCGCAATGACGTGTCGAGAGGGGTCGTTCCAGTGGACAGACGACTCGCGGAGGCTCCCCCTCACCCGGAATTCAAACTGCGCTTGAATTCCGACCTCTCCCCGCAGGCCGGGAGAGGTGAAGAACAATCACCTTGTCATCCTGTTCCACGCATCGAGGCCGGCGATCTTGTATGCCTCCGCCAGCGTCGGATAGTTGAACGTGTTCTGGATGAAATAGTCGATGGTGCCTTTGAGGTTCAGCACGGCCTGGCCGATATGGATCAGCTCGGTGGCGCCTTCGCCGAGGATGTGCACGCCGAGCAGGCGGCGCGTCTTGGTGGAGAAGATCATCTTCATCATGCCGCTGTTCAGCCCCATGATGTGGCCGCGCGAGGTCTCGCGGAAGCGGGCGATGCCGACCTCGTAGGGAATGCCGCGCGTGCGCACCTCTTCTTCGGTGAGGCCGGCGGTCGAGATCTCCGGCACCGAATAGATGCCGTAAGGAAAGAACTCCGGCGGCGCCAACGGCTCCATGCCGAGCGCGTGGCAGGCTGCGACGCGGCCCTGCTCCATCGAGGTCGAGGCCAGGCTCGGAAAGCCGATCACGTCGCCGGCCGCGTAGATGTGCGACACGCTGGTCTGCAACGTCACGGGATCGACGGTGATGCGCCCGCGATGGTCAACCGCGATGCCGGCGGCCTCGAGGTTGAGGCGATCGGTGGCGCCGACCCGGCCGGCGGCGAACAGCAGCATTTCCGTGGTGACGTGCCGCCCGTCCGACAAGTGCGTGACGATATTGCCCTGCGCATTCTTCTCGATCGCGTTGACCTTGGCGCCGAGCCGCAGCGCGACATTGCGGTCGCGCAGCTCGTGCATGAACTCGTCGATCAACTCCTTGTCGATGAAATCGAGGAAGGTCGGCCGCGGCTCGATCAGGGTCACGGGCACGTCGAGCGCGCTGAAGATGGTGGCATATTCGACGCCGATCACGCCGGCGCCGATCACGGCAAGGCTGCGCGGCAGCTTTGGCAGCTCGATGATCTCGTCGCTGTCGAGCACGGTGGTGCCGTCGAACGGCACGTAGTCGGGCCGGAACGGGCGCGTGCCGCAGGCGATCAGGATGAAGGCGGCCGACACCACCTTGACCTCGCCGATCGCGCTCGTGATCTCGACCTGATGCGGCGCGACGAAGCGCGCCTCGCCGTTGGCGGTGCGCACCAGGTTGCGGCTGAACTGATGCTCGAGAACCTCGACCTCGTGGTCGAGCGTCTTCTGCAGCCGGGTCATCAGGTCGCTGGCCGCGATGTCCTGCTTCACCCGGTAGGAGCGGCCGTAGAAGCCGCGCTCGCGCCAGCCGGACAAATTGAGCACGGTCTCGCGCAGAGTCTTGGAGGGAATGGTGCCGGTGTGGACGGAGACGCCGCCGACCCGCCGGCCCTTCTCCACCACCAGCA
>NZ_JBFUES010001317.1:0-2608 GCF_056403875.1 Bradyrhizobium sp. P2_E8 | reverse complement strand
GTCGAGCACGTCGCCGTCGGTTTCCAGCGCGGCATCCGTGGGGATCAAATAGTTCGTGCCGTCGAGCTCGATGCCGTGCCCGGCATAGTAAATGACGGCAACTTGGGCATCGCGGGTCCGGCCCGCGAACTCGCGCAGCGACCGGCGCATGTCGGCGGCGTTGAGGTCGAGCCTGACATCGACATCGTCGAAGCCCGCCTTCTTGAACATGCCGCCGACCAGGGTGGCGTCGTTCGCCGGGTTGGTGAGCCGGGGGACGCTCTTGTAGGCGGAATTGCCGATCACAAGCGCCACGCGCCGTTCGGCCATTGCCGGTCCGCATCCGAGCCACACCGCAAAAACGATCAAGAAAAACCGAAGCGCGCCCATTACAGCCCCAAATCAAACGCGAGCAGCGTATTCACAGCCTGCCGAAAGGCAAGCGGATGGTATGTGAGGTACATCACTAGTCGGGTCGTCAGTTCCCGTCTGCTGTGCTGTCAACCACGAGCTTTCCAAATGAAAGAGGCCGCCAGCTGAGGCGGCCTTTATTTCCTGGGTCTGACCAAAATTGCACATGCAGGATCGCCGAAGCAGTCCATGCTCAGTCATGACCGCAAAAGCGAAAAAGCTCACCCATGAGGAGTTCGCCTCCTTGCTCGCGGTCGGTAACGCGTCTGCAAACGGTGCTGCGCCTGCGATCCCTGCCAAACATCGCGCCCGATTGATCGCGCTGGGCTACATGGTCTTTCTTCAGGGCAGGCTGCGAATGACCACGCCGGGACGGATCCGGATCTATGCCGGGCAACTCGATAGCTGAGGCGTGCCTTGCATCTACGCTGGCTTTGGCGGTTGAAGCCCCGGCGATGTAAGCCATTCGCTCATATGCGAGCCGGTCTCGGCTTGTCTGGCTTTGTCCTAACCGTTGGGTTTGAGTTCTAGCGATCCTAATATGCAGACGCGCCGCGTTCTGTTCCAAAGTGAACATTTCACATTTCATGGTCTTCTTCTGGCGGACGGCCCGGCCTTTATTCGTTGCACCTCAAACGGGTTAATCCAAACTCCTCAGGAACAGGTTTGGCTGTCCCAATTGGACACCGATGCCCCTTTTGAGCAGTCACGGTTTCCCGCTAACGGGCATAAGCTGAATTGGCCCACCGGACGGATCCAGCCCCTAATCCGGGAGAGCGGGGCGGCCCTACCGCGCACCAGCGAGGCGGGGCCGCTGCGCGTGGGGCTCCCGCTTGCGAATCCTGATTAAGCCGATTGCCCCATCGCACGGGGATGGCGCCCTGGTGCATGTTGATGTGCATGGGCCGGCGGTAGCCTTGGCTGGCCCGGTACCTTGGCCCCAGCTCGCCGTTCCCCTGAGTTGGGGCCTTTTGCTGCGCGCCCTTGACGTTTCGCACGGCGTCCCATGCGAGGCGGCCAGCGCGCGGACGGCTTCCTCCAGGGCCGCGAGCAAGGCTCGCACTTCGTCGACAGCCCACCGCCAGCGCTCTCGAAAATGCAGGGCGGGAGCGCGTCGCTCTCAGCCACCGGCGCCTGCGAGTTGGCTGCAGCGTTCAATCCGGTGGTTGCAGCCCGGGCGAATTCAGCCACTCGCAGATGTGAGCGCCGGTCTCGGCTTGCCGGGCTTTGCGGATTGTATGCTCACGTTCGATACCGGGTGGAAGCGATTCGGCCTCCTCACGGAGTCGTTGCGCCTGTTCGGCCAGACGCTCTTCAAGGGACGTGGTTTGCTTGAGACGGCGTCGCTGCATGGCGCTGCTCCATTCCAGAGGAAGCGGGAGCGATGGTGGCGTCCTCATCACCGATGAAAGCCAAGGGCCGCGCGGTGATGGCATAGCCTGACATGTCCGCTGCCGGACATCTGGTCAATCTTGACCACCTCGGGAAAAGTTGGCGAAAGCAAATCAGGCCACTGCGATTTTCAAAGCGGCCTTGGCTGGCCCGGCACCTTGGCTCCAGCTCCCCGGTCGCGCTCGAGTTGGGGCCTTTTTGCTATCCGCAATAAAAACGCCGCCCGCTCAATATGGCGCGGGCGGCGGCTTTCCAGCCCCAGGGGGGATGATGCAAAACCCCGGTAATGCTTTGTCTGCACACTCCATGCCAAGGTTCATTGTGCTGGAGCGGGACATCTTGATGCCGATAGAGCTCCAGAGGGACCCGAACGTCGTTCAGCTTGGGGCATCAGAGGATCAAATACGGACAGCACCCCACATCCGGGTGCTGTCCCGATTGGCACACCGCAGAGACAGATCGGGACACCGGGAAGTGTTGGGGCGGGAGCCCTTAGGAACGATTGCTGGATTGCCAGGTTTTCCCGGTGCCCTTCCCAAGGGCACCCCGTCGGCCCCAGCTCAACGCCCCCCTAATCCTGCGAGCTGGGGCCTTTTTCGTTCAAAGAGGCCGCCAACCGAGGCGCCCTTATCGCTTCGGCGGATGCAGCTCGCTCTTGAGCCAGCCCTGCACTTGTTCAGCTTTCAGTGGGTCAGGGTCGAACGTCGCGATCTTATGGTCGGATTGCCATAGCTCTATCGCGTCGTTTTCCACGAGGGACTTGGCCCGTTCATTGGCCGCGGCATCATCCGCGCATATCAGGTCGAGGCGCATATCAGGTCGAGGC
>NZ_JBFUES010001316.1:0-1699 GCF_056403875.1 Bradyrhizobium sp. P2_E8 | reverse complement strand
GCTCAGGACCTTCAGTTGTGTGGCGGAGCTCGGCAGCCTCTCCAAGGCGTCCGACACGCTGCGCGTGGCGCAGCCGGCGCTCAGCCGCCAGATCAAGCTTCTGGAACACGAGCTGCGCGTCGAGCTGTTCACGCGCAACGGCCGCGGCATGGTGCTGACCGATGCCGGGCAGCTTCTGCTCGCTCGCACGTCCGGCATCGTGCGGCAGATCGACCAGATCCGCGACGACATCCAGTCGGCCAAGGGGCCGCCGTCCGGCCAGGTCGTGCTTGGCCTGGTTCCGACCGTGAGCTGCGTGCTCTCGGCGCGCTTCGCGCGGCGCTGCGTCGAGACATTTCCCGGCATTTCGCTGCGCATCGTCGAGAGCTACAGCGGCCACCTCGTCGAATGGCTGCACCGCGGCGAGATGGATCTCGCCATCCTCTACGGCCGCTCGGCGGATCTGCACCTCAATGTGCAGAGCCTCGGCCGTGACAACATCGTTGCGGTCGGCCCGCGCGGCTGCGGCCTCGCGCGCAAGAAGAGCGTCGATGTCGGCTGGCTGCTGCGGCAGCGGCTGGTGCTGCCCAGTCATTCCCACGGCCTCCGTGCGCTGATCGAGCACGCGGCCGCCCAGCGCAAGATCAAGCTCAACGTCCAGCTCGAGGCGGATTCGTTTCGCGTGCTGACGAGCCTCGTGGAGGAGGGGCTCGGTTTCGCGCTGCTGCCGCCCTCGTCGGTCCACGGCGAGGTCGCGGACGGGCGGCTGGAAACCGCCGTCGTGTCCAAGCCGATGACGCGCGAGCTCATTTTCGCTTCTCCGATCGACCGCCCGGCCTCGACGGCCTCGCTGGCCATCACCGCGCTCCTGCGCGAGGAAGTCGCCGCCTGCCGCAAGGAAGGGGTCTGGGACATCAAGTTGGCTTGAGTGCCGGTGCATTCTTCGCCTCTCCCCGCCTGCGGGGCGGGGGAGCGCACCGAGCGCGCGGTGAATGCTTAGGACACAAGCTAGCCGCCGACCCTTCGCTTCTGGCGCGACCTGTCATGCCGAAATTTTATAGCTGGGCCAGGGGCACGGCGAATTTGGTGCGCATGTGCATCCCGGAACTCGTCATTGCGAGCGCAGCGAAGCAATCCAGACTGTCTCCGCAGTGGGATTCTGGATTGCTTCGCTGCGCTCGCAATGACGGAGGATAGAGCCTACCCCGGTATCCGCACCGGCAGCGACTCGTATCCCTTGATGAAGCTCGAATAGATCCGCTTCGGCTCGCCCACCACCTCGATGCGGTCGAAGCGCTTCAGCATCTCCTCCCAGACGATCTTGAGCTGGAGCTCGGCGAGCCGCATGCCGACGCAGCGGTGGATGCCGAAGCCGAAGGAGAGGTGGGTGCGCGGCCGCGGGCGGTCGATGATGAACTCCTCGGGACGGTCGATCGCCTCCTCGTCGCGGTTGCCCGAGACGTACCACATCACGACGCGGTCGCCCTTCTTGATCTGCTTGCCGCCGATCTCGGTATCCTGCAGTGCGGTGCGCCGCATATGCGCGAGCGGCGTCTGCCAGCGGATCACCTCGGGCACCATGGTGTCGATCAGCGCAGGGTTGGCGCGCAGCTTGTCGTACTGCTCCGGGTTCTCGTTCAGCGCCAGCACCGAGCCGGTCATGGTGTTGCGCGTGGTGTCGTTGCCGCCGACGATGAGCAGGATGATGTTGCCCATGAGG
>NZ_JBFUES010001315.1:0-1709 GCF_056403875.1 Bradyrhizobium sp. P2_E8 | reverse complement strand
GGGCACGATCTCCAGCACGAGCTGGAAGAACCAGGCGCCCGCGATCGTGGCTGCCGCAATCAGCGTGACGAGAAGGGAGGCGGCCAGCGCGGGGCTCGCCGCCGCCGGCTTGAACGCAGGTATTGCGGCACTCTGGGTCGTCACGGCAGCCTCTTCCGCTGGGTCGCTTTCCTTAGCCTCTAGCCCCAGCCCAAGCGGCTGTCGAGAACGGCCGGGATCACTTTGGCGCGGGTTGACCCTGCCCCGTCCATGGCTATAGTCCGCCGGCTTCGCGACGCCCGCACTGGGGCCGACCGAGGGCCCCTGTGGCGGAACTGGTAGACGCGCTCGACTCAAAATCGAGTTCCGCAAGGAGTGCTGGTTCGATTCCGGCCAGGGGCACCAGCCTTCGCTGCTTCGCAGCTACGGCTGGGCGAGCCAAACTCCGCACCGTCGAGGCGAAGCTGCGAAGGCTGTCCCGCCGAAGCCTTGGCGAAGGCGGACTGGTTCAACGAACCTCAGCATCGCCCTCCCTAGCCATCCTCCCATTCGCACTGTATAAACCGGTAGCTTCTTCTGTAACTCGAAGAGGCTCACATGAACGATCTGCACACGTGGCTTTCGCAGCAGCACCACGGTTTGCGCACCTTCCGTACATTTCAACAGAAGCTCGAGACGCTCGGCCGGGACGATCCCGCCCAGCGCGGCCTGTGCCGCCTGTTGAGCGGTCTCGTCGGCAGCTATGTCGAGGCCTTTGACGAAGCTCCGCTGCCGGTCGAGGTCGCCGACGGCGCCTATCACCGCCTGCTGACGCTGGTTGCAAGCATCGACCTGAACGCCGACGCCGACCGGCGGATCGCCGACATCAACCGGGTTGCGGAGAGTCGGCTCTGGCAGTGACGAGAAAGTGCCGCGTGCAACCGGCGTCGGCCTCCCCGACGCTCTGTGCCGGCAGCAGGCCGCGTGCGTGCCGGTACGAACGACCATCGAGGCGTTCGACTTCGCCAAGTCGATGCCTATATCCTGCAGCAGTACATGGTGTTGCAGCGAGCAGCTTTGATGGCCAGGAGACGCACGACGGAAGCCGATGCCGACGACCTCCCCCGCTACTTCGTCTGGGTCCGGGGCCTCGAAGGCCCCGAGCCGCAGAAATGGACGGCGATGGATTTCGGCATCGGTGACTGGAAGCGGCCGCTCGTGCTGGCCTATCTGGAACTGCCGGAAGGCGAACGGCACCTGCCGTTGTCGGCGCTGGCGCGGCGCTATCCGCCGCCGCGGGTGGAGACATTGTAGGCTGCGGAGTGGGTTAGCGTCAGCGTAACCCACTACTGTCTGTCTCCGCGAAAGCAAAAGAGGTGGGTTACGCTCCCAGCCTCCGCTCTTCGAGCTTCGGCAGGTTGCTAACCCACTCTACGAAGAGCGATCCTCACTTCCCCCTCGCCGCCGTCGGCGTCAGCCCGAACCGCCTGCGGAAGCAGCGGTTGAAATAAGAGAGGTCGTTGAAGCCGCAGGCAAACGCGATGTCGCTGATGCGGCCCTCGCGGTGGGCGAGGAGGTCGGCGGCCTTGCGCAGGCGCAGTTCGTTGAGGCGCGTGGT
The DNA here is from genome assembly GCF_056403875.1 of Bradyrhizobium sp. P2_E8. NCBI lineage: Bacteria > Pseudomonadati > Pseudomonadota > Alphaproteobacteria > Hyphomicrobiales > Nitrobacteraceae > Bradyrhizobium > Bradyrhizobium sp. P2_E8. Next base: position 133 of record NZ_JBFUES010001315.1, on the reverse strand, counting down.
AAAGCTCGCGCCGGCTTCGAACAGCAGCTCGTTGACGTAGCGTTCGGAGAGACCGGCGGCGGCGGCAAGCTTTTGTGCGGAAAAATCCGGTTCGTGGAAGCGCGTTTCCAGAATCGGCAGCACGGCCTTGAGC
>NZ_JBFUES010001314.1:0-1714 GCF_056403875.1 Bradyrhizobium sp. P2_E8 | reverse complement strand
GTGATAGGCCGCCTTCGTTTAACCTTCTACTCACTTCGCAGTGAGCCACCGTTCACAAATTCGCGCTTACGCCGCGAGCTTGCGCAGCACGTAGTGCAGGATGCCGCCGTTCCGGTAGTAGTCGAGCTCGTCCAGCGTATCGATGCGGCAGAGCAGCGAAACGCGCTGCAACGAACCGTCGCCGGAGACGATCTCCGCGGTCAGCTTCTGACGCGGCTTCAGATCGCCGACGAGACCACGCAGCGTGACCTTCTCGTCGCCCTTCAGGCCGAGCGACGACCAGGAGGTGCCTTCCTCGAAGGTCAGCGGCAGCACGCCCATGCCGACGAGATTGGAGCGATGGATGCGCTCGAAGCTCTGGCAGATCACCGCGCGCACGCCGAGCAGACGCGTGCCCTTCGCAGCCCAGTCGCGCGAGGAGCCGTTGCCGTATTCGGCGCCGGCGAACACCACCAGCGGCACTTGCTCCTGCTGGTACTTCATCGCGGCGTCGTAGATCGACATCTGCTCGCCGTCGGGCCAGTGCTTGGTGAGGCCGCCTTCCGGGATGTTGCCGTCGGCGCCCTTGAGCATGAAGTTCTTGATGCGGATGTTGGCGAAGGTGCCGCGCATCATCACTTCATGGTTGCCGCGCCGCGTACCGTACTGGTTGAAGTCGGCGGGACGCACCTGGTGCTCGCTGAGATACTTGCCCGCGGGCGAGGTGAGCTTGATCGAACCGGCCGGCGAGATGTGGTCGGTGGTGATCTTGTCGCCGAACATGGCGAGGATGCGCGCCTCGACGATGTCGGTGACCGGCTCCGGCTCCTTCTTCATGCCTTCGAAGTAGGGCGGGTTCTGCACGTAGGTCGAGCTCATGTTCCAGCGATAGGTCTCGCTCTCGACGGTCTTGATCTTGCGCCAGTTGGTGTCGCCCTTGAACACGTCGGCATACTTCTTCTTGAAGATCGCCGCGGTCACGAACTTCTTCATGAAGGCGTTGATCTCCTTCGTCGTCGGCCAGATGTCCTTGAGGTACACCGGCTTGCCGTCCTTGCCTTCACCGAGCGGCTCGACGGCGAGGTTCTTGGTGACGCTGCCGGCAAGCGCGTGGGCGACGACCAGCGGCGGCGAAGCCAGATAGTTCGCCTGCACGTCCGGCGAGACACGGCCTTCGAAGTTGCGGTTGCCGGAGAGCACGGCGGCCGCGACGATGCCGTTGTCGTTGATCGACTTCGAGATCTCCTCCGGCAGCGGACCGGAATTGCCGATGCAGGTGGTGCAACCGAAGCCGACCAGGTTGAAGCCGACCTTGTCGAGATCGGCCTGGAGGCCGGAATCGGCGAGATAGGCCGCGACCACCTGGCTGCCCGGGGCAAGCGAGGTCTTCACCCACGGCTTGGCCTTGAGGCCCTTGGCGGCGGCGTTGCGCGCCAGCAGGCCAGCGCCGATCAGAACGCTCGGGTTCGAGGTGTTGGTGCAGGAGGTGATGGCGGCGATCACGACGTCGCCATGGCCGATCTCGTACTTCTTGCCTTCGACGGCAAAGCGCTTCGCCGGCTCTTCGGTCTTCTTGTACTCATTGGTGAGCGCGAGCGAGAAGCCTTCGGCGACCGCGGGCAGCGCGATGCGGCCTTCGGGACGCTTCGGACCGGCCATCGACGGCACGACGTCGGCGAGATCGAGCGTCAGCGTTTCCGTGAACACCGGATCGGCCGACTTGGCGGTGCGGAAC
>NZ_JBFUES010001313.1:0-1715 GCF_056403875.1 Bradyrhizobium sp. P2_E8 | reverse complement strand
GTCCACCGACATCGCCGCTCGAGCTCGGCCGCGTCAGCCTGGATACGAGGACGGTCATGGCTTTGCTGGGCGATGATCGTTTCCGCTTTTCGCTGGTGACCGGACACTCCAAGGGCAACCTCGTGATCTCGGAAGCGCTGTACGAGCTCAAGGAGCAGCCGGCGATCGAACAGACCATTCCCGACGACAGATTCTGGATCGTCACGGTGTCCGCGGCGGTCGCGATGCCGCCCCGATACAAGAAGATCATCGACGTGATGGGCACGATCGATGGCTTCGGCGCGCTCAACTCGACGCCGGGAATCTCGATCGAGAAGCCGTGCCCGTTCTGCTGGCACCACACCAACACGGACTTGCCGTTTCACCTGCCTGTCACGAAGGTCTTCAGCGAGCTCAGGGTCGAGCGGACGATCGCCATCTGAGCCACGCCGGGAATCGCAATGACGTCGGCGAACTCGGACGAAAGCGATGAGATTGCAGACGCCGCCCTCCGCCGTCCTCGCGCCGTCACTTCTCGTGGTGCGGGCAGCCGGGGTCGAACCGGCACAGCGCTTGCGCACCGAGGGATTTTAAGTCCCTTGCGTCTACCAATTCCGCCATGCCCGCTTGATCCAACGAGATCAAACACTTAAGTCCACCTCCGGCCGTCTGGAATCGGCGCTTCGCGGGCCGGGTGGGTGGTTCTTCCTTAAGCGAGCCGGCCGCACAAGGCAAAGCCTCAATCCGGACATCTGTTGCTGCTTTAGGCATTCTCAATCCACGGGGACTATTCATCCGGCATGTCTGTCTCGTTCCTCTCCCGCTGCCGCCCCGTGCGCGCGCTGCTTCCGCTGTTCGCGCTCTGCGCGGCGCTCGCCGGCTGTGCAGGCGTCAGCGACACCATAAGTCCGGCCTTCGTCGATCCGGCCCGCTATGACCTCTGGGATTGCAAGCAACTCGCACCCGAGCGCAAGAACGTCGTCAAGCGCACCGAGGACCTCGAGCGGCTGATGGCGAAGGCCGAGACCGGAACGGGCGGCGTCGTGGTCGCGGAGCTCGCCTATCGCAACGACTACCTCRCCGCGCGGGGACAGCAGAAGCTGATTGAAGAGACCTGGCGGAGGAACAGGTGCCGTGAGAGCGACATGGAGGCGGCGGCACCTCCCGCTCAGCCGACGGTCGCGCCCGCACCGGCGAGCCCCGTCAAGCCGTCCAGGCCGAAGTCAGGCGGCGCCGTCAATTGACGACCACGCGCTAGGGTCGCCAGCCGTAGATCCAGTCCTGCCGCGCCAGCAGGCGTTCCGGGCCGAGCGCCCGGATCGCAAGATCGCGTCCGATCGCGAGYGGTCCGCTGAAATGATAGATGCGGCCCTGCTGCCGCGCGGTCCGCTGCACCCGCCGCACGCGCGCCTGGCGTGCACGGCCATATTGCTTCAGCGCTGCGATGATGCCGTCCGTGCTCTCCGCCGTCTCGGGGCTCAGATGCCGTGCCAGCACGGCGGCATCCTCGATCGCCATGCCGGCGCCTTGCGCGGCGAACGGCAGCATCGCATGCACGGCATCGCCGAGCAGCGCGACCGGGCCTTTGCTCCAGGGGCAGCCGTCGGGCACGCCGAACAGCGCCCATTTGCGCCAGCTATCGACTGCGGCGAGCATCATCCGCGCCTGCGACGGCCAGCGCGGTGCGGCGAACGCCTCCATCACTTCGCGCGGATCGCCGGGCGTGCTCCAGCCCG
>NZ_JBFUES010001312.1:0-1715 GCF_056403875.1 Bradyrhizobium sp. P2_E8 | reverse complement strand
GTCCCGAAGATCGCCGCAGCCAGGGTTGCAACGGCGTCAATCAGATGTTCGCATGTATCGAGCACAAGCAGAAGCCGCTTGTCTCTGAGATATGCGATCAGGCTGGACGTTGCGTCCGCGCTCTGGACGGAGAGGCCCAGCATCGACGCGACGCCCGTCGTCACGAAGCGAGGATCGCTCACCATGCTCAGATCGACGAACAGCACCGCGCCGTCAAAGCTCGTGTGCAACTGGTGCGCGATCGCCACCGCAACCGTGGTCTTGCCAACGCCGCCTGAGCCGACGATCGTGACAAACCGGTCGGCATCGAGCCGCAGCGACAGTTTCTCAAGGTCTTCCTCACGATCTATCATGGTGCCGAGCCGGCTCGGCAGATTGTAATGATGAAAACCTGGGGAGGGGGCGAGCGGAGGCGCGGCTGCAATGCTCGCGCGTGAAGTTGCTGCAACAAAACTGTAGCCGCGACCAGAGGACGTGGAGATATAACGGGCGCCATCCTTTCCCTCGCCGAGCGCTTTGCGCAGGCCCGCGACATGGAAGCGCAAGCTACCTTCTTCGACGTTGAGGCCGGGCCAGACCTCGGCGATCAGCTCGTTCTTGCTGATCACTTCGTTCGGGCGGGACAACAGCATCACGAGAATATCGTAGGCGCGGGCGCCAAGCTCGATGCGGGCGCCATCCCTGGTCAGCAATCTCTCGCCGGGAACCAGGAGGAACGGGCCAAACGAGACCGTTTCAGTGCGTCGCGCAGGCGGCGTTGCCATGGCTTACTTCTTCGTTAGCGCTTTGAAATAGCTTCGATTTTAGGCCGGTGCCGGCCCTGGAACCAGAGCAGATCGTAGCGACGCAGGTGCGTAGTTGGCAGGCGTTTTCCGTGCTGAGCGAGATGGTTGTCCTGCCCGCAATAGCTAACGGGCTCTAACAAGCCATAACAAGCACTATTCCTTCGTTTGCGCGAAGTTGATCATGCGATTTTGGCCGCTGCACCGCGGTGGGCCGCGGGCTGCGCATATGGAGTCCATGTGCAGCGGATCGGCGCACACGATGACAATTGGTCGGATCGGTACACGAACTACATGGTTCGCGAGCAGACTGGTGAGTCATTGCCGGCCTGAATTGCAGAGGCTCCGCCGTTTCCTGCCATGAGGTGAAGCGGCGGCGTCACCTGCCGATGCACCTCTCCGTCATTTCCAAGAAATCGTTCGCCGTCGTTGCAAACATCGATGCCGCGCCGATGGCCCGCTTGTGACATCACCGCGCGCCGCGGACTCGCAACGGCTAACGACGCCTAACAATCCATAACGAGCAAACGAGCGACGTCTCCATCACAGTGTCCCTGCAAACACGGGCCCGTTGAGTGCGAACGCCACCCATCGATCGAACGAAGCAAGGGAGAACTGCAATGAACGCACAATCAAGCGTCGACCTCATCAAGCCCGACCGGCGGCAACTCTTGAACACGGCGGCCATGGGCATCGCTGCAGCAGGCGTGGCCGGCCTTTTCCCCATTCATCCAGCGGCCGGAACTTTGAGCAACGCAATCCGGCCGTTCCATGCCAACATTCCCGACGAAGACCTCGTCGACTTGCGCCAGCGGCTTGCGGCGACCCGCTGGCCCGACAGCGAGATCGTCACCGACCAATCTCAGGGCGTGAAGCTCGCGACAATCCAGCGGCTCGTGCACTATTGGCAGACCGACTACGACTGGCGGAAGG
>NZ_JBFUES010001311.1:0-1720 GCF_056403875.1 Bradyrhizobium sp. P2_E8 | reverse complement strand
CTGCAATTCGTGACCTGGTTGGAGCAGAGCGCGCGCCACCAGCCGCGGACGCCGTCCTGGCTCTCGACGAGGCCCCAGAGGCCGCTGCAGGCAAAGATTCGCTTCGGGCCGCCGTCTGTGTCGATCGGGCCGCCGAGCTCGCGCTGCGCCGGCATCCATTTGGAATCGACGAAGGGGGCCTGAAACAGGCCGCCCATGCGCGTCGCGCCGTTGGAATAGGACGCGCCGACCTTGTTGGAGGCGACCCAGCCGCGTCCGGCATAGGGCTTTGGCGCGCTGCGCGGATATTTCTTGTCGTCCTCGTAGTCCTTGCCCGGCGGCTTGGCGCCTTCGATCAGAAACCAGCCGTCCTTGAAACCGATGATGCGGAATTCGGTGAGCCAGCCGCCCTCGGGCGTGTTCTCGGCGCCGCCAAGCTTCAGACGGTAGGGCGGCGGCAGCGTGCCGAGCACGCGTGCCTTCACTGACGGCTCGGCGCGCACGTTGAGACCGCTCGGATCCTTGTCGATCGACCAGGCGCCGAGATCGCAGGGTTCGGTGCCGTCGGGCAGCGTTGCGCGCTTGCCGGCGAGATCGGCGTGCAGCTTTGCGAAATCAGTGTCGTCGTTGTCAGGATCCGGCCCGGTGCGCGGCTTCAGCTCGGCTGAGACGGCGCGCGTCGCATCCGGCGTCAGCGTGACCACGAGCGCCTGGCGCGCGGCGAACACGCTTGCGGGTGTCTTCGGATCATGCGACGTCGCCGGATAAACGGCGAGATAGCCGGTCGATCCTTCGGTCCGGTAGGCCGTGCCGGCGATATAGCCCGCCGGCACCATGGCGAGCGCGCTTGCGCGCCACGCCGGTTCGGTGTCATCCGCGCGCGCTTGTGTCGCGATGCACAGGATCGATGCCGCGATGAGACGGAGCACGCGCACGGTTCGCAACGCGGCCTTACGCCCGCACGCCCGTGAACGGAAAACTGCCCATCGGGCCGATGCCCATCTCGCCGCTCATGCTGTCGCCGGACACCGTTCCGATGAACTCGAGCGTCAACRGCATCGGATTGGTGATCGAGACTTTCCAGTTGACGGCGTCGCCGCTGACGGTGCCGTCGAAGATCTCGGCGGTATTTCCTTCCGCGCCTTGCGTGCCCGTGAGCGCGCCGTCGGCGGCCTTCAGGCTCAGCGTCGCGTTGCGCTCGCCCATCGGCGTCGTCATGGTCAGATTCCAGTTGCCGTCTACGGCCATTCCCGTCTCCCGAACAAATCCCGGCGGGCCGCGACGATCCGCGGCCAGTCCTGAGCGAGCCTATAACCCAACTCGGCGCGCCTGCCTAACGCTGCATTGGAGGGATTTAGGCGCGGGCGGCGGCGCGCCGGCGGCTGGTGACGATGAGCCGCAGAACGACATACTGCACGGCAAAGGCGAGGATCTTGGCGCCGCCCGCGACCACCGTGATGTAGAACGCCCACAGCTTCAGATCGCCTGTGGAGGCGACCGCGATCATGCCGGCGCCGATCACGAACATCAGCACCGCCCAGGCATAGCCCGCAGCGGTGACATATTCCGGAACGGTCTCGGCGACGATCGGCGGCATGTAGCGCAGCATCCAGCCGCGCTTGAGCATGATGGCGCCGATCGCGAAATGCGCGATCGAGGGCTTTGCCAGCATGAAGCGGGGATCATTGGTCAGCAGCGTGACCGTGCCCAGCACGATGACGAGCGCGAKGCTTGCATAGGT
>NZ_JBFUES010001310.1:0-1721 GCF_056403875.1 Bradyrhizobium sp. P2_E8 | reverse complement strand
ATCGTAGGCTGCAAGCGCCTCCGATTGCTTTGCGTTAAGCGTTTGTGCCTGGCTGACCGTGAACGTCGTGACGATCAGCCCAAGCACCGCCATGGCTGCTGCGGCCTGACATCGTAGTCCCATGGCGCGGGTTCCCATGTGCCGGAGATTCGTCGGTCATGGGGATCGTAAACATCAAACGCGCGGACTGGCGAGTTGCAAATCCCGCTCAGCCCGGGTTCTCCGACCTCACGCTGCGGCCCGGTAATCCGGCGCCGTGGCAAGGAACTTCGCATAAGCGTCCGCATCCGGCGGCTGGAAGTGTCCGGCGAACCCGCCGCTTTTCTGGTTCTTCGCGCCGATGTCCGCCATGAGCTCGTCGAAATGGCGGTAGTGATAGGGAGCGRCGCAGAGGCCGCCGAAGACGCCGGCAGCCGGCCGTTCGACGCGCTTGAAGTGCAGCATCATCTCGATGTTGTCGTGCATCTGCCGCGCCGTCGGCTGGTTGGCGAGCCGGCCGTCGGCATAGCGCACCAGCCAGTTCGCCGCGAGATCGGCACAGAGCACGGTGCAGAACGACGAGTTGAAGCCGACGAAGCCCATCTCCGGCAGATCAGGGTTGGCGATCAGCCGGTAGAGTCGGTACTGACCGTCCGCGTCGACCAGTTTCTGCTGATAGGCTGCAGGCAGGAACGGCACGCCGAGCTTGTAGCCGATCGCGAGCACCGCGACGTCGGCACCGACCCGCTCGCCGCCGCTCATCACGATGGTATCGCCTTCATAGTGATCGAAGCTGCCGAACACCGCCTTGATGCGGCCGTCGGCGACCATTGGGTAGAAGCCCGGCGTTGCGATCGGCACCGAGCAGTTGACGCCGTCCTCGATCCGCTCCTTCGGCACCATCTTGCACCGGCCAAGCTTGAGCTGGGTCTTCAACAGGCTCTCCAGCCCGCGCCAGTTCGCCCAGATCAGCGGCGCGGCGAGACGAAGCGCGAGCCGCGCCATCGCGCTGGCGCCCCAGCCCGGAAACATCTCCTCCTGCGCGCGGATGTAGAGGATGCGCTTGAAATTCACGAGGCCGCCGATGAAATAGGGGATGCGCCAGACCGGCTCGCGCATCACGATGGTGACCTCGCGTGCACCTGACTTCACCGCGTTCACCGCGATGTCGGTCGCCGATTTCGAGCCGCCGAGCACGACGACGCGGCGTCCTTTCGCCAGGCTGGAATCGCTGTATTTCGATGAATGCAGGATCTGGCCGCCCTGCGCCAGAAAGCCGTCCTCGCCCGGGCAATGCAGCTCGCGCGGCTCGTTGAACTGCCCGGTGCAGACCGCGACGAAATCGAAATCCTCGTTCGTCGTCGTGCCGTCCCTGTTCGTCAGCGCGAGCGTCCAGCCCGGCTTCCCGTCGGCGCGCCGCGCCATGCCGGCGACCTCGGTGTTGAGGCGCAGCATACGGTCGAGGCCGAAGCTCTTGGCGTAATCGGCGAGATAGGCGTGGACCTGTGGCCCGGTCGGCCATTCCGGATAGGCGTCCGGCATGGCGCGGTCGGTGTAGCGATAGAGATCCTTCGGGCTCTGGGTCTGCACCTCGGGATAGGAGCGCGCCGGCTCCCAGACGCCGCCGAGATCGCCGCTGCGCTCGAGAACGGTGACGCGGTGGCCGCGGGTGGAGAATGCCTTTGCGGCGGCAAGACCGGAGACTCCGGCGCCGATCACGCAAACATGCTTGGGACTGACCA
>NZ_JBFUES010001309.1:0-1723 GCF_056403875.1 Bradyrhizobium sp. P2_E8 | reverse complement strand
GCATCTTGAAGACAAGCTTGGTCCAGTCGACGGTCGCGGGCCCAGCAGGGATACCAAGCATGGCGATCTTGCCGCCCATCACCAGATTTTCGACCATTTGGTCGAATGCGGCCGGCGCACCGCTCATCTCCAGCCCGACATCGAACCCTTCCTTCATGCCGAGACGCTGCGTCACGGACCGAAGATCTTCCTTGCTCACGTCGACGGGAACGACGTCGGCGACGTCAGATGCCAATGCCAAACGATGCGGATTGACGTCGGTAATCACAACGTGCCTCGCACCGACATGCCTGGCAACGGCGGCGCTCATGATGCCAATTGGGCCTGCTCCGGTGATGAGCACATCCTCCCCGACGAGGTCGAACGACAACGCGGTGTGGACGGCGTTGCCGAGCGGATCGAGGATGGCCCCGATCTCGTCATCGATCGCATCAGGGAGCGGCACGACATTGAAGGCGGGCAAACRCAGATATTCGGCAAAAGCTCCGGGAATATTGACACCGATCCCCTTGGTTTCAGGATCCAGGTGAAACCGTCCCCCTCGCGCAGCGCGGCTGCTCATGCCGACAACATGGCCCTCACCCGAAACCCGCTGACCAATCGCGAACTTCGTGACGTTCGCGCCCACCTCGGCGACCTCGCCTGCATATTCATGGCCGACGACCATCGGGACAGGGACGGTCCGCTGCGCCCACTCATCCCAGGCGTAGATGTGGATATCCGTGCCGCAGATCCCGGTCTTGTTGATCTTGATGAGAACGTCATCCGGTCCGATCTGCGGAATCCCCCGTTCGTCAAGCCAGAGCCCAGGTTCGGCGGCTGCTTTGACAAGAGCTTTCATGAGAATACCTTTGTAAACATCAAATCACGCCAAGCGCTTTGCCGGCGTCGGTGAAAGCGTCGACGGCCAGTTCAACGTCCTTTTCCGTCAGGGCGGCGGACATCTGTGTCCTGATCCGCGCCTTTCCTTTGGGGACAACGGGATAGAAGAACGCGGCGACGTAGATGCCGCGTTCATCCAGCGCGGCTGCCATATCCTGCGCCAGGCGCGCGTCCTGCAGCATGACTGGAATGATTGGCGTCTCTCCGGCGAGCAGCTCGAATCCGGCCTTCTCCAGGCCCGACCGAAAGCGCCGCGTATGCGCCGCAAGAAGCTGCCGCCGGTCGTCGGCTGTTTCCGCGATCTGGATCGCCTTGATCGATCCCGCTGCCACTGCCGGGGCGAGGCTATTGGAGAAGAGATATGGACGCGCTCGCTGTCGAAGCAGATCGATGATGGGTTGCGACGCCGCAACAAAGCCGCCCATCGCACCACCCAGGCTCTTGCCGAGCGTTCCCGTGACGATATCGACCTGCCGGCTTGTGCCTGTCAGCGTGGGCGTGCCGCGGCCGGCTTCGCCGAGATGACCGGTGGCATGGCAGTCATCGACCATAACGATGGCGCCGTACCTCTCGGCCAAGGCGCAAATGGCGGGGAGCTTGGCCAAATATCCGTCCATCGAGAACACGCCGTCCGTGGCGATCAATTTGAACCGGGCACCGCCCCTGTCCGCCTCCTTGAGCCGATCCTCGAGCTCGTTTATGTCGCCGTTGGCAAAGCGGTAGCGCCTCGCCTTGCAAAGACGCACGCCGTCGATAATGGAAGCGTGATTGAGAGAATCAGAAATGATGGCGTCATCGGCCTCCAGAAGCGGCTCGAAGACCCCGCCATTGGCGTCAAAGC
>NZ_JBFUES010001308.1:0-1723 GCF_056403875.1 Bradyrhizobium sp. P2_E8 | reverse complement strand
ATCCTGTAGCCGCCATCGATCAGCAGCCGTGCGTCGCGGGCGAAGGTTGCGACGTTGCAGGAGACCGCGACGATGACGGGCACCTTGCTTGCGGCGAGCTTCAGTGCCTGCGCCTCTGCGCCCTGGCGCGGGGGATCGAATACGACGGCGTCGAAGTCGCGCAGCTCCTGGGGCACAAGGGGGCGGCGAAACAGGTCGCGCGGCTCAGCCTTGATTGGCTTCAGGCCGGGCGCGCGCGCGGCCTTTGCCAGCGCGGCAACTGCGCCGGCGTCGTTGTCATAGGCGGGGACGCGGGCCTTCTCGGCGAGCCGCAGCGCGAACGGCCCGACGCCGCAGAAGAGGTCGAGAACCTCCTTGGCCTTGCCGACGCGCTCGGCGACGAGAGACGCCAGCGTCTCTTCACCCGCGACGGTTGCCTGCAAAAACGAGCCCGGCGGCAGCGTGACTTCAGCACGGCCCATCTTCATCGTCGGCGGCAGGCGTTGCAGCACCAGCTCGCCGTGCCGCGTCAGCCGCGCCAGGCGATGCTGCTCGGCGACGCGCGACAGCGCCGTGACCAGCGGCGTCGGCAGCGGGCCGGAGCCGCGCACGTCGACGTCGAGGCCGTTGGCGGTCGCCGTGACCTGGATGTCGAGCGGCTTCGTCACAGGCATTTTGGACGTCAGCGGCTCGGCCAGCGCCCAGGCCGCATCGAGCGCGCCATCGAGTGCTGGATCGAGGATCGGGCAGCGATGGATCGGGATGACGTCGTGCGAGCTCGCTGCCGAGAAGCCGACCTTGAGGATGTCATGCGTGCCGAACCGGCCGTGCAGCGTGACGCGCCTGCGCCCCACGCCATGGGCATCGACCAGCGGCGCAACCTCGCAATCGATGCCGGCCTGCGCCAGCGTCTCGACCACGATGCTGCGCTTCCAGGCATGATACGGCTCGGCCGCCCAATGCTGGATCGCGCAGCCGCCGCAGACGCCGAAATGCGGGCAGAACGGTGCGATGCGCTCGGGGCTTGCGACATCGACCGCGAGCAGCTTGCGGCGGTCGGGATGATTGCCCGCGACGTGGTCGACCTCGACGGTCTCGCCGCCGAGCGCATATGGCACATAGATCGTTTCGCCGGCGTCGAGCGCGACGCCGTCGCCGCGATGGCCGACGTGATCGATCCTCAGGCGCTCAACCACGGCGCGCGCCCAGGAAGAATTCGCTGTTGCCGTCGCCGCCGGTGATCGGCGAGGGGAACACCTCGATGTCGGTGCAGCCGAGCGAGGCGGCGAAGGCCGCGATGTCGTCGCAGATCTCCCGATGCACGGCGGCGTCGCGGATGATGCCCTTCTTGTTGTGCTTCCGCTCGGCCTCGAATTGCGGCTTGATCAGCGCCAGCAGGCTCATCGGTGCAGCCGCCAGCGACAGAGCCACGGGCAGCACGGTCTTCAGCGAGATGAAGCTGACGTCGATGACGACGATATCGGGCCGCGCCGGCAGGCGTTTGCCTTCATAGGCGCGGATGTCGGTCTCCTCCATCGACACGATCTTTGGATGACCACGCAGCGAGGGATGCAATTGGTTGGTGCCGACATCGATGGCGAACACCAGGCTTGCGCCATTGGCCAGCAGCACCTCGGTGAAACCGCCGGTGGAGGCGCCGACGTCGAGGCAGACATGGTCCTCGATCTCGATCGGGTAGCGTTCCAGTGCGCCCGCGAGCTTGACGCCGCCGCGCGACACGTAG
>NZ_JBFUES010001307.1:0-1729 GCF_056403875.1 Bradyrhizobium sp. P2_E8 | reverse complement strand
GTCGCGGCCCCAGGCGTACTCATGGCTCATCGGCTGCACGAAGAAGCCGAGCGCCGAGCGCGGGCCGAAGCCAAGCATGCCGATGGCGCAACCGCAGAGGATGATGATGGCCGGCGTGCGCCAGGTGGAGGAACGCGAGACCGGACCGAGCTCGCCCGCTTGTGTGGACATGGTGTTCCTCATCTTGTCGTTGGCGGATCCGAAATAGGCAGCCACAGGCAGCTCGTTTAATGCAAATGCATGAACATCCCAAGTCAAAAATGGTTGCGTTCCACGAAGGGCTCCCGCGGGAGCACTGCGTTTCAGCCAGACCTGGTCCGGCGCAGTGGAGTGCGACTTGACGGGAATGTGTGCGAGGAGACCTAGCAACTCCCGGCCATGCGTGATATCTTTAATCTACTCAGATTGAGCATATATGGGCGCTGTCGACATGCGATCCGGCCTCTCGGCCGGATTTCTCAGGCTCTATATATACTCAATTTGAGTATAACAACCATGCACGGGAGGCTTCGATGCCGATCACTGGACTTTACGGCCCCGACGACTTTGCCAACCGGCCGCAAGGCCAAGCCGCCAACCCGGTCACGACCTCTCCACGCGCCGCGCCGGCGCGAACGGGATCCACGCTGCCGATGCCCTCGCTGCAATGGACCGATGAGGTCGAGCGCGCCACCGCGCCTCTCTATGAGCGCGTGAAGCACGTGATCCCGCCGATCGAGTGGCCGCTGATGGCGCCGACGATCAAGGCGATCAACGAGCTGAAGCAGGCGCGCGGCGCGGTGATCCTCGCGCACAATTACCAGGCCCCGGAGATCTTCCACTGCGTCGCCGACATCGGCGGCGATTCGCTCCAGCTCGCCGTCGAGGCCACCAAGGTGAAGGCAGGGATCATCGTCCAGTGCGGCGTGCACTTCATGGCCGAGACCTCGAAGCTGCTCAACCCGGACAAGACGGTGCTGATCCCGGACTCGCGCGCCGGCTGCTCGCTTGCCGCCAGCATCACGGGCGCAGACGTTCGCCTGCTCCGCGAGAAATTTCCCGGCGTTCCCGTCGTCGCCTATGTCAACACGTCGGCGGAGGTGAAGGCCGAGGTGGACATCTGCTGCACCTCGTCGAACGCGGTGCAGGTGGTCGAGAGCCTGGGCGCTCGAAGCGTGATCTTCCTGCCCGACCGCTATCTCGCGACCTACGTGGCCTCGAAGACCGACGTGAAGATCATCGCCTGGAAGGGCGCCTGCGAGGTGCATGAGCGCTTCACCGGCGCGGAGCTGCGCGGCCTTCGCGAGGCCGATCCCTCCGTTCAGATCATCGCCCATCCCGAATGCCCGCCGGACGTTCTGGCGGAGGCCGACTTCACCGGCTCGACCGCGCACATGATCAACTGGGTGCGCGCAAAGCGGCCGCGGCGGCTGGTGATGATCACGGAATGCTCGATGGCCGACAATGTGCGCGCCGAGCTGCCTGACGTGGAGATGCTGCGTCCGTGCAATCTCTGCCCGCACATGAAACGCATCACGCTAGCCAACATTCTGGAGAGCCTGCTGACGCTGCGCGAGGAGATCACGATCGACCCCGCGCTCGCGATGCGCGCGCGACGATCGGTCGAGCGGATGATCAATCTGAAGAATTGAAGAGCAACACGCAGCCACAACACCGCTGTCGTCCCGGCGAAGGCCGGGACCCTTAACCACAGGAAGATGTGGTTGCGAAGAACGACGTCGAACAGCTG
>NZ_JBFUES010001306.1:0-1732 GCF_056403875.1 Bradyrhizobium sp. P2_E8 | reverse complement strand
CCTTTGGCGCGTCCAGGAGCAGCACGAAGGCTGGGTGTCGGAAGCCGCCATCCGCGCCGTCGCCGACTTGCTCGACATGCCCTATATCCGCGTGCTCGAGGTCGCGACCTTCTACACGATGTTCCAGCTCGCCCCCGTCGGCAAGAAGGCCCACGTCCAGGTCTGCGGCACCACGCCGTGCCGCCTGCGCGGCGCCGAGGACCTCATCCACGTCTGCGAGCACCGCATCCATCACGAGCCCTTCCATCTCTCCAAGGACGGCAATTTCAGCTGGGAAGAGGTCGAGTGTCTCGGCGCCTGCGTGAACGCGCCGATGGTGCTGATCGGCAAGGACACCTATGAGGACCTGACCAAGGAGAGCTTTGGCAAGGTGCTCGACGGCTTTGCCTCCGGCAATCCGCCCAAGCCCGGTCCGCAGAACGGCCGTCAGTTCTCGGCGCCGATCAATGGGCCGACCACGCTGAAGGAGATCACCTGATGCGTGATCTCTCGTCGCCGGCAGTGGAGGAAAGCGGTGCCATGAAGAAGTGGGGCTTCATCGCGATGCATGCCGCGGTGGCGGCCATTTTCATTTTCCTGCTTCAGCGTTTCAGCCTGAACGCGTCGCTGGAATCCAGCCTGCTCTGGGCGCTGACCTTCGCCGTCTGCGCCGCCGGACTTGCCTACAAGCAGTCCAATCGTTGATCGGAAAGCACTGATATGCTCGAGGACAAGGACCGCATCTTCAAGAACCTCTACGGCCTCCATGACTGGGGGCTCGAGGGTGCGCGGCGCCGCGGCGCCTGGGATGGTACGAAGAATATCATCGACAAGGGCCGCGACTGGATCATCAACGAGATGAAGGCGTCGGGCCTGCGCGGCCGCGGCGGCGCSGGCTTYCCGACCGGCCTGAAATGGTCGTTCATGCCGAAGGAATCGACCGACGGCCGGCCGAGCTATCTCGTCGTCAACGCCGACGAATCCGAGCCCGGCACCTGCAAGGATCGCGAGATCATGCGGCACGATCCGCATCTCCTGATCGAGGGCTGCCTGATCGCCAGCTGCGCCATGAACGCGCATGCCTGTTACATCTATGTCCGCGGCGAGTTCATCCGCGAGCGCGAGCATCTCCAGGCCGCGATCGACCAGGCCTATGAGGCCAAGCTGGTCGGCAAGGACAACGTCAACGGCTGGCCGTTCGACATCTACGTAGCGCACGGCGCCGGCGCCTATATCTGCGGCGAGGAAACCGCGCTGCTCGAAAGCCTCGAGGGCAAGAAGGGCCAGCCGCGCCTGAAGCCGCCGTTCCCGGCCAATGTCGGCCTGTTCGGCTGCCCGACCACCGTCAACAATGTCGAGTCGATCGCGGTGGCGCCGGACATCCTGCGCCGTGGCGCGGCGTGGTTCGCCGGCATCGGCCGTCCGAACAATGTCGGCACCAAGCTGTTCTGCATCTCCGGCCATGTCGAGCGGCCCTGCAACGTCGAAGAGGCCATGGGCATTCCGTTCCGTGAGCTGATCGACAAGCATTGCGGCGGCATCCGCGGCGGCTGGGACAACCTCAAGGCCGTGATCCCCGGCGGCTCGTCGGTGCGCATGGTGCCGGCCGAGCAGATCATCGACACGCCGATGGATTTCGACAGCTTGAGCAAGCTGCGCTCGGGCCTCGGCACCGCGGCCGTGATCGTGATGGACAAGTCCACCGATTTGATCCGCTCAATCGCCCGCATCTCGTACTTCTACAAGCACGAGA
>NZ_JBFUES010001305.1:0-1738 GCF_056403875.1 Bradyrhizobium sp. P2_E8 | reverse complement strand
GGTTTGGCGAAGACTTGTCGTACGGGATTGTCACCGCACCCCATCGATAGATCACGCGGTATGGGTCCCGGCCTTCGCCGGGACGACAACGGTGACCCAACCGAATCTTAACGAATGGTTGCTAATTCCCAGGGTTACTGCAGCAAGGCTGCCGCTGCATGCGGGACGCCTGGGGACTCGTCGAATTGGCCGTGATGGATGCAGAACCCGCAACGAGCGGACCGGCCGGGCTGATCGCGCGGCTGCGGGCTAAGCTCTCGGGCGGATCGAGCGAAGCGTCGCTGACGCGGCGGCTGGCCGGCACCGTCTTCATCATCCGCGTCATCAGCGCGGGCCTTGCCTATTTTTCGCAGGTTCTGCTCGCGCGCTGGATGGGCACGTCCGACTACGGCATTTATGTCTATGTCTGGACCTGGGTGCTGCTGCTCGGCAGCATGATGGACTTCGGCATCTCGGCCTCCGCACAGAAGATCATTCCGGAGTATCGCACCAGCGGCGAGCACGCGCTGCTGCGCGGCTTTCTTTCCGGCAGCCGCTGGCTGACCTTTGCCGCCTCCACGCTGATGTCACTCGGCCTCGCCGGCATCGTCAAGCTGCTCTCGCCCTGGATCGATCCGGCCGAGGTGCTGCCGCTCTATATCGGCTGCATGACGCTGCCCGCCTTCGTCGTCGCCAACACCCAGGACGGCATCGCGCGCTCGCATGACTGGATGCAGCTCGGCCTGATGCCGCAATTCATCATCCGCCAGGCGCTGATCATCGGCATCACGGCCTCTGCCTTCCTGCTCGGCTATCATCTCGGCGCGGCCGCCGCGATGGTCGCGAGCCTAGGTGCGGTGTGGATCGCAATGACCGGGCAGATGGTGGTGCTGAACCGCAAGCTCGCCGGCCATATCGCGCCCGGACCGAAGGCCTATGACGTGGGCGGCTGGCTCGCCGTCTCGCTGCCGATCCTGCTGGTGGAGAGCTTCTACCTGTTGCTGTCCTACACCGACGTGCTGGTGCTTCAGCAATTCCGCCCCTCCGACGAGGTCGGCGTCTACTTCGCGGTGGTGAAGACGCTGGCGCTGGTCTCGTTCATCCACTACGCGATGTCGGCGACGACAGCGCACCGCTTCGCCGAATACAACGCAGCTGGCGACAAGGCACGGCTGTCGGCCTACGTCGCGCATGCCATCAGCTGGACGTTCTGGCCGTCGCTGGCGGCGACCATCGTGCTGCTGGCGCTCGGCAAGCCGCTGCTCTGGCTGTTCGGGCCGCAATTCGTGGTTGGCTACGACATCATGTTCGTCGCCGCAATTGGCCTGGTCGTGCGCGCCGCGATCGGACCGGTCGAGCGACTGCTCAACATGCTCGGCCAGCAGAAGATGTGCGCGCTGGCCTATGCGCTGGCCTTCGTGATGAACGTCGTGCTCTGCATCGCGCTGGTACCGCGCTACGGCGGCCATGGCGCCGCGGCCGCGACCTCGATCTCGCTCAGCTTCGAGACGGTGCTCTTGTTCTGGATCGTGCGGCAGCGCCTCGGCCTGCACGTGCTGGCGTTCGGCAAATAGACCCCTCGCCTGCCCTGCCCCTTGGGGAACGCCTGTTGCGTCACAGGCTCGGGAACGAGGTGAAACGACTGCCGATCGGCAGTCAGTGGCATAATTTTTCTTATTTGGTCCAGGTGGTTGCCTCCCGGAGAAAATTTATTCTACGTCGTATTGCCCAACCGACAAGATAAACCTAAGATTCCCGG
>NZ_JBFUES010001304.1:0-1739 GCF_056403875.1 Bradyrhizobium sp. P2_E8 | reverse complement strand
ACATCAGGCTGCACACAGACTAAAGCCCGGCCCGATTGGCGGGCGGGTTACCAACAGTCGCTCAATGGAGGACTTGACCATGCGTACCTACGATCTCACCCCCTTCTATCGTTCCACCGTCGGCTTCGACCGCCTCTTCAACCTGCTCGACCAGGCCGGTTCGGACGGCAGCCCCGGTTATCCCCCCTACAACATCGAGCGCACCGGCGAGAACGCCTACCGCATCACCGTTGCGGTCTCGGGCTTTGCCAAAGATGAGCTCACCATCGTCGCGAAGGAGAACACGCTGACGATCAAGGGCGAGAAAGTCGCCGGCGAGAATTCGAAGTCCGAAGTGCTCTACCGCGGCATCGCCGCGCGTGCCTTCGAGCGCGCCTTCCAGCTTGCCGATTTTGTGCAGGTGAAGGACGCCTCGCTCGAGAACGGGCTGCTTCACGTCGACCTCGTGCGCGAGATTCCCGAAGCCAAGAAGCCGCGCCAGATCGCGATCAATGCCGGCACGCCCAAGGCGCAGGTGATCGAGAACTCGGCCGCGCAAGTCGCCGCGTAAACCGCACGCACGCCACTTCCGAGTTGCGAAAACGCCCCGGTGCCCCGGGGCGTTTTTTCTGTTTTGCATTCGATGTCGTCCCGGCGAAGGCCGGGACCCATAACCACAGGGAGACGTTTGGCGAAGACCTGCAGCTCGGTACTCACACCGTCTGCCCGTCGAGAGACCTCGCGGTATGGGTCCCGGCGTTCGCCGGGACGACAGTTTCCGGTTGTCCTTTTGCACCGCATCACAGAGCGGTGAAGCCGCGTAACAGCGCCGCCTCTCACTCCGTCCTTTGGACATCGACCCCAAAACAAGACGGAGAACGATCATGACACTTTGGCGCAGCCTTTTCGTCGCCGCGAGCCTGCTGGCGGCCCCTCTCAGCCTGGCTCACGCACAGACCCCGCAAACCGTGAAGGCCAAGAACGTCGTGCTGGTGCATGGCGCCTGGGCCGACGGCTCGAGCTGGTCGGAGGTGATCCCGATCCTCCAGGCAGCGGGCCTTCACGTGACCGCCGTGCAAAATCCGCTGTCGTCGCTCGCCGACTCCGTCGAGGCGACCAAGCGCGCGCTGGCCGAGCAGGACGGGCCGACCGTGCTGGTCGCGCATTCCTGGGGCGGCACCGTGATCAGCCAGGTCGGCACCGACCCGAAGGTCACCGGGCTCGTCTATGTCGCCGCGCGCGCGCCCGATGCGAACGAGGATTTCGTGGCGCTGTCGAAGCAGTTCCCGACCGGCCCGGTGCGCGCCGGCATCGTCGAGCGCGACGGCTACACAAAACTCTCGGAAGACGCCTTCCTGAAATATTTCGCAAATGGCGTGAAGCCGGAGCGGGCCAAGGAGCTCTATGCCGTGCAATGGCCGACCGCGGCCTCGATCTTCGCCGGCCGCACCACCGAAGCTGCATGGCACGCCAAGCCGAGCTGGTACGCGGTGTCGAAGAACGACGACACCATCAACCCCGATCTCGAGCGCTTCCTCGCCAAGCGCATGAACGCAACGACGATCGAGCTCGATGCCGGCCACCTCTCGCTGGTCTCGCATCCGAAGGAAGTGGCGAATCTGATCCTGGAAGCTGCGGGGTATGGGCGAAGCTGAGAGGCGATTGTCACGATGCAAAAAGGCGCCTGAAATCTCAGGCGCCTTTTGTTTTGCTCAGCTCTCTCCCCATCGTCGTCCCGGCGAAGGCCGGGACCCATACTC
>NZ_JBFUES010001303.1:0-1740 GCF_056403875.1 Bradyrhizobium sp. P2_E8 | reverse complement strand
CCGTTGACATAGGCCTCGAACCGGTCGCGCAGGAACTTCGTGTTGCGTTCGTAGATCTCTTCGAGCCGGGCGACGGCTGCGGACGCGTCGGAGAAGGATTCGGTGGCGATGGAGGGCGGAGTCTGCATTGTTCGAAGGCCGGGTTCGTGGGGCTTGAGTCGAACTATAGCAAGACGCAGCCAAGCCGTCATTGCGAGCGCAGCGAAGCACGGCGCGGCGCGCCTATCGTCCCTGCTCTTCCACGCTCCCCTGGAGGGCGGGGCAATCGCATACGACTCCTTGGCGGGGGCCTGAGCGCGCGCCTCGTCCTTCGAGACGACCGCTGCGCGGTCTTCTCAGGATGAGGCTAAGCGACATCTTTGCCGGTCGAAATTGCCGCCGCACACTCTGTCCTCATCCTGAGGGACCGCCAAAGGCGGGCGTCTCGAAGGATGGGCCGCAGAGCAACGGCGATCCCCCCGCCCTCTGGGGGAGGGTTAGTCGCGCGTCACTTCTCCCGGAACGCCCGCATGAACTGGTCGTGCAGCGGCTTCATCAAATAGGACAGCATGGTGCGGTCGCCGGTCTGGACGAAGGCTTCGACCGGCATGCCGGGGATGATCCTGGAGTCGCCGAGGCGGGCGATCTCTTCCGCCGGCAGCGAGACGCGGATGGTGTAGTAGCTCTGGCCGGTGCGCTGGTCGGTGGTGACGTCGGGCGAGACGCGGCTGACGACGCCGTTGAGCTCGGGCGTGGTGCGCTGGTTGAAGGCGGACAGGCGCAGCAGCGTCTTCTGGCCGATCTGGAGCTTGTCGATATCGACCGGATTGACCTTGGCCTCGACCTGGAGATCGTCGGCCTGCGGCACGATCAGCATCAGCGCGTCGCCGGCGGTGACGACGCCGCCGACGGTATGCACGGTCGATTGCAGCACCATGCCATCCTGCGGCGCGCGGATATCGACGCGGCGAAGCTGGTCTTCGGCTGCGACCTTGCGCTCGATCATCTCGCCGATCTTGTCGTTGGTCTCGCGCAGATCCTTGGAGACCTCGCTCACCATGTCCTTGTCGACCTGGATGATCTGGAGCTCGGTCTCGGTGATCTTGCCCTTGGCCTGCGCCCGCGAGGCGATGTACTGCGCGCGCTCGCCGTTGAGGCGGGCACTGTCGCGCTCGAGCGTGGTCAGGCGCGAGATCTGCACCAGGTGCTTCTCATAGAGATCGCGGACACCGGTGAGTTCCTGCTGCACCAGCGAGATTTCCTTGTCCTTGGCCCGCTCCTGCGCCGAGAGACCCTCGATCTCCTCGTTGAGCTGCTGGATGCGCTCGCGAAGCTGCGCCTTCTGGCCGGCACGGCCGTTGACGCGGACGTCGAACAGCTTGGTTTCGGCGGAGAGCAGCGTCTTGACGTCGGGGTCGTTGCCGCGATCGAGCAATGATTGCGGGAATTCAATCCTGTCGACACCGCGCTGCTCGGCCTGGAGCCGCGCCGCGCGCGCCAGCGCGGCGTCGAGATTCTTGGTGACGATGGCGAGGTTCGCCTTGGTGACGGTGTCGTCGAGCCGCACCACGATGTCGCCGGCCTTGACCACGTCGCCGTCGCGGGCGCGCAGCTCGCCGACCACGCCGCCGGTCGGATGCTGCACCTTCTTGACGTTGGATTCGACCACGATCTGGCCCGGCGCGATCAGCGCGCCCGAGATCTGCACCGTGGACGCCCAGCCGCCGAGGCCGACGGCCAGGACCAGCACGATCCCGAGCC
>NZ_JBFUES010001302.1:0-1740 GCF_056403875.1 Bradyrhizobium sp. P2_E8 | reverse complement strand
ATCATGCCCTTCTCGGCGGGGTCGCTCGCAGTGATCGCGGTGGACGGCACGACCCAGATCGACAGGCCCTCGCCGCGACGGGTGTAGATGTCGCGGGCGGCCTGAAGGGCCATGGTGGCATCGCTGGCATGCAGCGATCCCACGTGCTTGTGCGCGAGCCCGTTGCGGCTGCGAATGAAGACTTCCCACAGCGGCGTGTTCGGCGTGGCCATCGTGATCTCCCTATTCGGCCGCTTGCGCGGTCTGGCGACGTGCGCGCTTGGCGGCGTAGCTAGCTGCCGCCTCGCGCACCCAGGCGCCCTCGTCGTGCGCCCTGCGGCGCGCGGCAAGCCGATCGCGGTTGCAGGGGCCGTTGCCGGCGAGCACCTGCTTGAACTCGGTCCAGTCGATCTCGCTGTAGCGCCAGTGCCCGTCGGCATCCTGCGTCATGCCGGGATCGGGAATGGTGAGGCCGAGATATTGCGCCTGCGGCACGGTGGCATCGACGAATTTCTGGCGCAGCTCGTCATTGGAGAAGCGCTTGATCTTCCACTTCGTCGAAGTGTCGCTGTGCTGGCTCGTGGCATCGGGCGGGCCGAACATCATCAGCACCGGCCACCACCAGCGGTTCAGCGCATCCTGCGCCATCGCCTTCTGCTCGTCCGAGCCGCGGCACAGCGTCAGCATGATCTCGTAGCCCTGGCGCTGGTGGAACGACTCCTCCTTGCAGACGCGGATCATCGCGCGCGCATAGGGACCGTAGGAGCAGCGGCACAGCGGGATCTGGTTCATGATCGCAGCACCGTCGACCAGCCAGCCGATGGTGCCGATGTCGGCCCAGGTCAGCGTCGGATAGTTGAAGATTGAGGAATATTTGGCCTTGCCGGCAAGCATGGCGTCGACCAGCTCTTCGCGCGACGTGCCGAGCGTCTCGGCGGCGGCATAGAGATAGAGCCCGTGGCCACACTCGTCCTGCACCTTGGCGAGCAGCGCAGCCTTGCGGCGCAAGGTCGGCGCGCGCGTGATCCAGTTGCCTTCGGGCAGCATGCCGACGATTTCGGAATGGGCGTGCTGGGAGATCTGCCGGGTGAGCGTCTTGCGATAGGCCGCCGGCATCCAGTCGTTCGGCTCGATGCGTTCCTCCGCATCGATGCGAGCCTGGAATTGCGCAGCCCTGGCCGCGTCCTCAAGACCGCGATCCTCGGTCTCGGCCGTGTTCAGCGCCTGGGTATACATGCGCATCCTCCCGTTTTATTGGGAGATAATATATAACAGAAATTACTTCATGCAAGATATTTCTGTAACATAATGGTCAGGCGCCGAACCTCCGTTCCAGGAGTTTTCGCGCCGCCGGCAATGGCCCTTTTTCATTGGTTCCATGGCCATCAAGCCATTGTTCGGACGGAGCAAGCAGTGCGCGATAGATCTCGCCGCAGAGCGCGCGGGCGGCCCTGCCCGGCCAATCCGCAGGAAGCAGGCTCTCGGGCAGCAGCGGATCGCGCAGCACGACGCGGCGATAGTGGTGGATCAGCAGTATCCGGGCGGTGAAGGCGTCGGCGTCGGAGAGAGTCGTTCCGCGGCCAATCGCGGCGTGCAGCGGCTCGAACGTCTTCATGAACTTCAGATAGGCATCCGCGGTGCGATCGAGCGGCCAGCTGGCGCTGAGCAGGCGGCGTCCGCTGTCGTCCTCGGCAGAGACCTCAAGACGAATAGCGCCCGCAGCCTCGTCAGGCACTGGCACGCCCGACGGCGCAACCCACA
>NZ_JBFUES010001301.1:0-1747 GCF_056403875.1 Bradyrhizobium sp. P2_E8 | reverse complement strand
CGCCATGGTTGAATGCAAGCTCGCTGCCATGCGCGGTCTGCTCGCGCAATTCGCGCCACATCTTCCAGCACACCCAGAGCAGCAGCACGCCGCCGGCGAGCAGGAGGCCGATTACCTGCAGGAGCTGGGTCGCGATGCCGGCAAAGACGATGCGCAAGACCGTGGCCGCGACGATGCCGACGACGATGGCGCGCCTGCGCTGCCCGGCCGGCAGGCCGGCGGCGGCAAGGCCGATGACGACGGCGTTGTCGCCGGCGAGCACGAGGTCGATCAGGACAACCTGGAGCAGCGCCGACAGCGCGTCGGCGGTGATGAACTCAGTCATGATTGATCAATTTTCGGTGCGGACGGTTCGAACCATTGCGGCTTGCGGCGTTCGATCCAGTCGAACACCTTCGAGCGGGCGGAGCGCAACGCAGGCACGTCTTCGGCGAGCAATGCGAGACCGAGCGGCAGCATCCAGACGCCGAGCACCGGCAGGAAGGAGAACACGCCGCCGACGACGAGCAGCGCGCCGGAGGGAATCCTCACCCAGCGGCTGGACGGCTTGAGCAGATAGGTGACGGTGTCGCCCATGCGGGGCGGCAAACGATGGACGAGCCTGTCAAGGCGCGGATCACCGCCGGCCATCTGGCCGGTGTTGCCCGCGGTTCCGGTCGTACGCTCGTCCGATGTCGCGCTCATGCTCACTCCTTTGGGAGGGTGCCTGCCGCACCCGGTCCGACCTGCTTGGCGCGCGGCAATACCAGCGTCAGCAGCCGCAGCAGCTTGATCGCCTGCACCTCATGGGGATGCACGTCCTCGTCCGCGGCCGCAACGCGCTCCGACAGCTCCATCAGATGGGACGAGAGCGGCATGTTCGAGACCGGCCGCAGCGTGTCGATCACCACATTGGCAAAGTCCGGCTCCTCCAAACGTTCCGCCAGCTCGTCGAACATCGCGAACAATCGGTCGTCGCCGATATGCGGCGCCAAACCGCGATCCCTGATGAAGCGGATCACCTCGTCGCGCTCGACCGGCGAGACGCGCCGGTCGGCGACCGCGACAAGCGCGCCGGCGATGATCAGCGCAGCCGCAGCCTGCTCATTGAGGCTGGACGGTTCGGCAATCTCGAGTTCGATCGGGTTGGAGTATTTGGTGTCAGACATCGATGCTCCTCAACGTTGCGAAATGGCCGCGCGGAGCTGCGATGGGGACGATTGGGTCGGAGGGAACAGAGAAGGCCCGACGATCGGCCGATCCATCGCATTCGCGCGGGACAGGTCATCCGACATCGCGAGGTTGGCCGACATTCGTCGGCGGCCTCGCCAGAGGGGCCCGGATTCTTGTTCTGCTCACAGATAAAGATGGGCCTGTCGGAATCAAGGCGAGGCGACTGCGACCAGCCGCCGCATCGGTTCCATGGTGCTATCTATGGAAGCTGCTCAGCATCGGCTCGTGTCCCGGACGCGCTGCAGCGTGCAACGCTGCTGCGCAGAGCCGGGACCCAGGAGGCCACGCATTCTGCTGCAACTTGGGCCCCGGCTCTGCAGCGCACCGCCAACAAGCGTTGCGCTGCGTCCGGGGCACGAGAAAACTATGGTGGCAGCAGTTGCTTCCACATCGTCATTGCGAGCGTAGCGAAGCAATCCAGAATCCCTCCGCGGAAAGACTCTGGATTGCTTCGCTGCGCTCGCAATGACGGAGTGTGGGCGACAGCGTCGCCCCTTCAATTCACCCGCTCCACAAGATGCGCGCGCGACGGTGA
>NZ_JBFUES010001300.1:0-1749 GCF_056403875.1 Bradyrhizobium sp. P2_E8 | reverse complement strand
ACGGCACCAGCGCCGTTGTGAATGTAAATAACATTTACATAGCTAGCCCATCCCGCGA
Source organism: Bradyrhizobium sp. P2_E8 (assembly GCF_056403875.1). NCBI lineage: Bacteria > Pseudomonadati > Pseudomonadota > Alphaproteobacteria > Hyphomicrobiales > Nitrobacteraceae > Bradyrhizobium > Bradyrhizobium sp. P2_E8. The sequence continues at coordinate 1,691 of NZ_JBFUES010001300.1, read as the reverse complement.
TTTTGTCAAGCCGGCCGCCCGACAGGCCGGGCGAATTATTTGCGCAATTTTATTTCGGCTTGCCCCAGGGGCCACCGGGCGGCACGCCAGAACCGGAGGACGCCTCCGGTGGTACCGGCGGCGGCTCGGCGCTTTTCGCAGGCGGACGGCGATCGGTCGGGAAGCCGAGACCGCGCAGATAGATCAGCACCTCGGCCTCTAACAGTTCGTCCGGCGACATCGGCAGTTTTCGTCGCGCTGCATCGCCGCGCGAGAACAGCGAGGCCACGCCATGCGCCATCGACCAGATGTGCAGCGCCATCATCATCGCCGGCGGCCGCGGCGTGCCGGGCGGTGCGAGTGCCGCGAGCCGCTCCGCCGCGGCGCGAATGATGTTGAAGGCGCGTTCGCTCGCGGCCTGCAAAGCGGGATTGGCATCGACCGGCAGGCCGGATTCGAACATCGCGTTGTAGAATGCCGGCTCCTCGCGGGCGAAGGCGAGATAGGCCCTGCCGACCCGCTCGAACGCGGTGACCGTATCGGGCCGGCCGTCGTCCCAGGCCGCGGTCAAGCGCGCCTCGAACTGCTCGAAGCCGCGCTGGGCGATCGAGGACAACAGCTCATCGCGGTCGCGGAAGTGCCGGTAGGGCGCCGCCGCGCTGACGCCAGCCATGCGCGCGGCATCGGCAAAGGTGAAGCCGGCCGCGCCCTTCTCGGCAATCAGCCCGAGGGCAGCCTGCAACAAGGCTTCCTTCAGATTGCCGTGGTGATAGCCGCGCTCGGCGCGGCGCGTCTCCTTGCGCCAGCTCATGTGAACGGCTTTTACATGAGCCGGGGGTGAAGGTCACTAGCGCAAGCGGGATTTGGTGAACCCGTATTTTCACTGTCGTTCCGGGGCGGCTCGAAAGAGCCGAACCCGGAATCTCGAGATTCCGGGCTCGCGCTTGCGCGCGCCCCGGAATGACGAAGCTGACTAACCGCCCGGGATCGGCAGCACCGGCATGATCTCGACGCGCTCGCCGGGAAAGATCGCGAAGTGCGGGTGGTTCTCGAACATCTTCGCAGCCGCTTCATGGGACGCGGCGCGGACCACGGTGAAGGCGCCCATCTCGTTGGCGGTGTCGACAATGCCCTTGTCGTCGACCCGCTTGGTCTTGCCGAGCGGACCGCCCATCGCCTGGATCGCGCCTTGATGCTTCTCGACCCAACCCTTCCAGGCCGCGATGCCCTCCAGCTCCTTCGCCTTGCGCTCGGCGTCCGACATCGCATTCCATGCAGCCCATTTCGGGCTGGTCTTGCTGCCGAGGAACACGGCGAGATAGGTGTCGGTCATTGGTTCTCTCCTTTGTTGATGACTTTGTTGATGACGGCCGCGAATTCCAATCGCGGCCGCTCTGGCTAGTTCTTCAGACCGTCGAAGCCGGCGGCCGCGGCCTGCACGTCCGGCGGAAGGTCGGCCATCTCCTGCACCTGCCGGATCTCAATGACTTCATTGGCCGAGGCCGGGCACTTCTTCGCCCACGCAATCGCCTCGGCACGCGAGTCGACCTCGATCATCCAGTAGCCGCCCAGCACTTCCTTGGCTTCAGTGAAGGGGCCGTCGGTCACAACAGGCTCGCCCGTCGCAAACGAAACGCGCGCGCCCATTGAGGGCGGATGCAGGCCGTCGAGCGTGATCAGGACGCCGGCATCGTTCAGTGCCTCGTTGTAGC
>NZ_JBFUES010001299.1:0-1752 GCF_056403875.1 Bradyrhizobium sp. P2_E8 | reverse complement strand
GGCGGGGAGAGGCGAAGAGCAGCGAGCTAGATCAGCTTCCGCTGCGCGAGGCTCTTCATCAGCGCACCGATGCCGAACGTCCAGGGCTCGCACTCGTCGCTGGTGCGCATGCGGTTGACGAGCTTGCCAAGCTGGGGCGCGGCGATCGTGACGATGTCGTCGCGCTTGTGGGTGAACCCCTGCCCCGGCGCATCGCGATCCTTGACCGGCGCGAACATGGTGCCGAGGAACAGCACGAAGCCGTCGGGGTATTGATGGACCTTGCCGATGGTCTGTTCGACGAGGTCGGTCGGATCGCGGCTGATCTTGCTGATCGAGGAATGGCCGTCGAGGACGAAACCGTCCGTCCCCTTCACGTTCAGGCTGATGTCGAGCTTGCGCGCGTCGTCGAGCGAAAAACTCTCGTCGAACAAGCGCAGCAGCGGGCCGATCGCGCAGGACGCATTGTTGTCCTTGGCCTTCGACAGCAGCAGCGCCGAGCGCCCCTCGAAGTCGCGCAAATTGACATCGTTGCCGAGCGAACCGCCGACGATCTTGCCGCGGCTCGAAACGAACAGCACGAGCTCCGGCTCGGGGTTGTTCCAGGTCGACTTCGGATGCAGGCCTGCGTCCATGCCGGTGCCGACCGAGGACAGGGTCGGAGCCTTGGTGAAGACCTCGGCATCGGGGCCAATGCCGACCTCGAGATACTGGCTCCAGGCGTTCTGGTCGATCAGCACCTGCTTCAGATGCATCRCCTGGTCCGAGCCCGGCTTGAGCTTTGACAGATCGTCACCGATCAGCCGCGTCACCTCGTTCCGGATCGCTTCGGCCGAGGCCGGATTGCCCTTGGCCCGCTCCTCGATCACGCGCTCCAGCATCGAGATGGCAAAGGTGACGCCGGCCGCCTTCAGGGTCTGGAGATCGACCGGCGCGAGCAGCCACGGCTTTTTCGGGTCGCGCCCATCGGGGGCCGTATTGGCCACGATGGCCTCGAGTTCGCCGATGCGTTCGCCCTTGGTCGCGACAAGCGCCTTGGCGGGATTGTCCTCCTCGCAGAGTGCGCTGATGGTCGGGAATTTGGCGGTGACGTCGAAGACGCCATCGCTGCGCACGGCCACCACGGCCGGACCATTGACCTGCGGCAGCCAGACGCGGCCGACGAGCGTTCCCCGCGTGCCATCCTCGGGGAGAAGGTCTTTGACAGTCAATGTCGTCATGGCCGGCGTCCTCGCTGTTTCTAAGGACCGGCCGCGTTCACGGCAGCCGATCCCATTGGCGAAGACCAATAAACGTCTGGCAGGGGAAGTCCAGACCGGCAGCGAAGGGCCGGTATGCCCCTGCTCGTGCCTCTATGCGCCTGCGCGCGCCTTGCGGGCCGCAATCTGCTGGAGCGCCCAGCGTGCGTTCTTGCGCACATCGGGATCGGCATCGTCGGCGATGACGGCCAGGAACGCCTCGCCGTCGGGATGGGCGATCTCGCCGAGCGCGGCGGCCGCTTCCTTCCGCAAATTTGCCTGGTCGTGGTTGATGCAATTGCCGATCGGGCGCACCGCGCGCTCGATCTTCATCCTGCCGAGGCTGCGGATCGTCTTCAGCCGCACCTGCCAGAATTCGTCGGCAAGGCAGGCGATCAGTTGATCGGCCGCGAGCGAACCATTGACGTTGAGGCCCAGCGTCTCCGCCGCCATCTCGCGCACCATCCAGTCCGCATCCTCACCATCCAGTCCGCATCCTGGAGCGCTTCCAGCGCCGGCTTCAGCGTGTCCTTGC
>NZ_JBFUES010001298.1:0-1753 GCF_056403875.1 Bradyrhizobium sp. P2_E8 | reverse complement strand
CCGGTGAATATCGCCGGCGGCGGTTTTGGATGATCGACCGCGATGCCGTCGACGAGATCGGCGACGGGCTGGCCGATCGCCGCCCAGTCCGGCTCGGCTTCGTCGCGCGCCCGCGCCAGCGCCGTGCGAAGCCGGGTCAGCTTCGCCTCGTCGCGCAAGTCGGGCAGCCCGGCGCGGCGGAGCAGTATCCGCAATGCGGGATTGCCGAGCGCGGTCTTGTAGAATTTGGCCAGATGCGGATCGCCGCTGGTTGCACCCGCCAGCACGGGATCGCAGACGTCGTAAAGCGAGGGGCCGTCCTTCCGCGCCGTCAGCGCCCGGCAGGCGGCGCCGGCAAAATAATGAAAGTTCATGAAATACCTGGTCGCGGGGCCCCTGGTCGGGGGCCGGCCGGTGCGGTTCCCATCCGCGCACCACCCCCTGCAAGTCTTTGAAAAAGCTACCCGGATTCGCAGGAAATACAAATGTGATAGCGGTCACGGAAAAAAAACGGCACGAGGGCTGCATGATCAGACCCCGGAATGGCTACGGGAACGCAAAACCAGGAGAAATCCAGGCCATGTAATTAACTAACATCTTCAGCGACTTAGCTCAAATTTTGGGCAATCTATTGCCGGGCACACTATATCCCGTTAAAGGTTTGTTTGGTGCGGCGCCGCAAATTGCGCGCAATTCGGGGGCACTCCCCCGGCCAATCCCTCAAACCTAAAGACGCTATCGCGCTACTCAACCTGTGTGCGCGCGCTTGGCTGGTCTTTGGCACTGACAGGAATGAAGCGAGATGAATGTAAGGCAGCTCGACATTTCCCGACGCACGATTGCGGTGGCCGCAGCCCTCATCGGCACGGTCTCGCTCGTGATCGGCGCCCATGCTGCCCTCAACATGCGCGCGCTCGATGCCGCCAAGGCTGTTACGACCGACCAGGTCACCGGCTCGATCGGCCAGACCTCCCGGCTCGCGCTCGTCATCGGCAATGGACATTATCCCGACGCCAGCGCGCCGCTGACGCAGTCGATCAACGACGCCCGCGCGCTGTCCTCGACCCTGCGCAAGAACGGCTTTGACGTCGACATGGTGGAAGACGCGACCAAGGACGACATGGTCCGCGCCGTCAACCGCCTGAAGTCCCGGATCAAGCGCGACACCGTCGTCATGCTGTTCTTCGGCGGCTTCGGCGTGCAGGCCGGCCGCCAGAGCTACATGCTGCCGGTCGACGCCGTGATCTGGAAGGAAAGCGACGTCCGCCGCCAGGGCGTCTCCATCGACGGCGTGCTCGACATGATGAAGGAGCAGGGCGCCAAGGCCAAGCTCGTCGTCGTCGATGCCTCCCGCCGCAATCCCTACGAGCGCCGTTTCCGTTCCTACAGCCACGGCCTCGCGCCGATCGGCACGCCCGACAATGCGCTGATCCTCTCCTCCGCTTCGCCCGGCAAGGTCGTCGACGACGGCAAGGGCGAGCACAGCGTGCTGGTCAGCGAGCTGCTCGGCAATCTCGCTGCGCAGGGCAGCGCCGAAAGCGCTTTCAACAAGACCCGGGTCGCCATCTCCCGCGCCTCCGAAGGCGACCAGGTCCCGACCGTCTCCTCCTCGCTGCTCGAAGACGTCCATTTCGGCGAAGCCGGCGGCTAGTTTTTCGCGGCGACTGTAGAGTGGATTAGCGAAGCGTAATCCACCACTTCTCTCTCAGAGCGGAAAGCAAAGAGGTGGATTACGCCTTCGGCTAATCCACCCTACGATATGCGTGTGTAACGC
>NZ_JBFUES010001297.1:0-1755 GCF_056403875.1 Bradyrhizobium sp. P2_E8 | reverse complement strand
CGCTGAAACATCCGCAGGTCCGACTCGAGGTCACGACGGACGATCGCGCCGTCGACATGATCGAGGAGGGCTATGACCTGGTGATCCGCGTCAATCCTGATCCGGACGAAAGTCTTGTCGGGCGAATCTTTCTGYGGGATCGGCTGGTGGTCGTGGCGAGCCCCAACCTGAGTCGTCCCTCGGGCGATCTCGCGGTACCGGTCGTGGTGCGCGGCGTGAGCGACCTGACCCCCATTTGGGATGTGATGGCGCCGGGCGGAAGTTCGCGTATCGCGATTGATCCGGTGCTTCGCCTGTCGTCGCTCATGATGGTTCGCGATGCGGTCCGAGCGGGTGTCGGCGCCGCGCGGCTTCCCGTGTCGCTTGTGAGTCACGACCTGGCGGCCGGCAAGCTTGTACACTGGGGTGATGTCGATGGACCCGAGATCACTCTCTGGGCGCTCTATCCATCGCGACGACTGCTAAGCGCGCGCGTATCGGCGTTCCTCGACTGTCTCAAGGAAGCGTTCCCTTCGGGCGCACCCGAGGAGCTCGCAGCCTTCCTCGACTGAGCAAAAAAGCGTCGTTTACGCTGGCGGCCGTTGTTGTGCGGAAAGACCGCTTCCTATTGCAGCACTTTCGGCATCACGATGACGACGTCAACCTGCTTGTCCAGCACCTGCGATGCGACCGCGGCGATGTAGGGCGAGTAGCTGTCTTCGATGTCGGATGCGACCTCCGCGTTCCCGGCGAAGGCGTAGAGCATCGTCCCCTCGATATTGTCGAAGCGGATGCCCGCGAAGACGCGATCGAACGTCTCGGCGCCGACGATGCCTGCCATGAGCGCCTGGATAGCCTGGTCCTGGACGAGTGTGAGCTTCATCATGCCGATGAGATATGGACCATCTTCCCGGATACAAGATGCGCAGCAACGATGCCGGTCTGTTCTCATTGCCCGGTCGGCCTCACGGCGCTGTCGTGCCGCCGTTTCAGCCCGCGGGCCTGGCAGCGGTCTGGGGCAGCGGCGGCTTGCGCTCGGGAAGCTTCTTTTTCGGGGGCGCGGGCAGCAAGCCTTCCCTGATCGCCTGCTTGCGAGCGAGCTTGCGGGCGCGGCGAATGGCCTCGGCTTTTTCGCGCGTCTTTCGCTCCGACGGCTTCTCGTAGGAACGCCGCTGCTTCATTTCCCGAAACACGCCCTCGCGCTGCATCTTCTTCTTCAGGACACGAAGCGCCTGGTCGACATTGTTGTCGCGAACGAGTACCTGCAATTGTGTCTCCTTGTCGGGCTGCGAAATGCGGCAGTCCTGCACGCAGCCTATTGCGCAGGAGCTTCGTTGCGATCGTGAGGATGACGGTAACGGCGATCTTCGCGCCGGCTTCGAACACGCGAGCTGCTTGTCGCCGCGATATAGTTCGGGGGCGACGTGAACACTCCCGGGCCGCCATGTCAATCGATAAGGCTTCCCTGCGCGTCAATTCGCCATCTGAAGCCGTTCCGGGCTGGCAACGGCGGGGGCTGATACGGGGCGGGGGGCGGGTATGCCCTAAGCCGCCGCCGCCTGCGCCGACAGCAATTGCTTCAGCTTTGCGGCCGGGACGGCCGGGCTGAAAAGCCAGCCCTGCATCTGGCTGCATCCGAGCTGCCGCAGCACCTCGCGCTGCGCCTCGGTCTCGACGCCTTCGGCCGTCGTCGCCATCCGGCGCGCGGCGGCCATGTGCACCACGGCCTGCACGATCGGAGAAGAGTCCTCGGGCTCGCCGATGTCGCTGATGAAG
>NZ_JBFUES010001296.1:0-1755 GCF_056403875.1 Bradyrhizobium sp. P2_E8 | reverse complement strand
GTGCAGGACAGGTGACATTCTCGTCGTCGGCTGCACCACCGACAATACCGACGGCATGTTCGGCGAGCTGCTCGCCACCTCGCTGCAGGCGCGCGGCGTGCAGGGCCTGATCATCGATGCCGGCTGCCGCGACGTCAAAGCGCTGCACGATATGAAGTTTCCTGTGTGGTCGCGCGCGGTCTCGGCCAAGGGCACGGTCAAGGCCACGCTCGGCTCGGTCAACGTCCCCGTGGTCTGCGCCGGTGTCAACGTCGATCCCGGCGACATCATCGTCGCCGATGACGACGGCGTCGTGGTGGTGCCGAAGCGCTATGCCGCCGAAGTCGCCGAGAAGGCGAAGAAGCGCAACGCGGACGAGGGCGGCAAGCGCAAGCGGCTGGCTTCGGGTGAGCTCGGCCTCGACATGTACAGCATGCGCGAAGCGCTAGCGAAAGCCGGGCTCGTCTATGTCGATAATCCCGAGGACGTCTGAGCGGGACAACAGAAGCGGAGCGGGCGGATGGATCGTCTCAAGCTGAAAGCCGTGCTCGGCAGTCATCCTCATGTCCAGGCGGTGAAGAGCGGCGAGCTCCGCTCCGACCGTTTCGATCTCGACTTCATCGCGTACACGCCGACCAACACGGCGTTCAAGCCGATGGTGCGCGAGCAGGCGTTCGACGTCTGCGAGATGGCGATCGTCACCTATCTGATGGCGAAGGCCCACGGCAAGCCGCTGGTRCTGCTGCCGGCGACCATGCTCGGCCGCTTCCAGCATTCCTATGCGCTCTATAATCCGGAACGGGGAACGCTTGGGCCTGGCGATCTCGAAGGCAAGCGCGTCGGCATCCGCTCCTTCACGACGACGACGGGCGCATGGATCAGGGGCATCCTCGCCAACGATTACGGCGTCAATCTCGACAACATCCGCTGGGTCACCTTCGAGGATCCGCATGTTGCCGAATATGTCGACGCCACCGAGCGCGCGCCGAAGGACAAGAAGATATTGCAGATGTTGATTGACGGCGAGCTCGATGCCGTCCTCGGCGAGACCTCTGATAATCCCAGGCTCAAGCCGCTATTCCCCGATCCCGCCGCGGAGGCCGCCACATGGTACGCCCGGCGCGGTGTCGTGCCGGTCAATCATCTCGTGGTCGTGACCGAGACGCTCGCGAAGTCGCGCCCCGATGTGGTCGCAGGCGTCTATGATCTGCTCAAGCGGAACAAGGAGCAGGTGGGACCTGCGGCGACGCCTGACCTCGTCCCGTTCGGGATCGAAGCCAACAGGAAGCCGCTCGAGCTGATCGTCGACTACGCATTCCAGCAGGCGTTGATCCCACGCCGCTATGCGGTCGAGGAGCTGTTCGACGAGACGACGCGAGGATTGAACTGATGTCGGATCCGAGACGTTGGCAGGTCGGGCTGGTCGGCTACGGCGAGGTCGGCAGGATCCTGGCCGAGGATTTGCGCCAGCAGGACATCAAGGTCTCAGCCTATGACATCAAGCTCGGAGGCGAGCACGCCGCTGCGCTAAGGGAGCATGCGGCGAAGTTCGGTGTTGCGCTCACCGCGTCTCACGCCGAGCTGACCGCGAAATCCGATTTCATCATCTCTGCGGTCACGGCAAGCCAGGCCGTTCCGGTCTCAAAGGCCTGCGCCGCCGCGATCAATCAAGGCACCTGGTTCCTCGATTTCAATTCGGCGTCTCCCGGTGCCAAGCAGCGTGCTGCCGCGCTGATCGACGGCGCTGCGGGGCGCTATGTCGAGGGTGCCGTGATG
>NZ_JBFUES010001295.1:0-1756 GCF_056403875.1 Bradyrhizobium sp. P2_E8 | reverse complement strand
CGGCAAGACAGACCAGCGCGAACGTCGTCGCGTTCTGGCGGAACACGGCATCGACGTCGTCGAGATAGATGCCGGTGCCGATGATCCAGCCCCAGGGCGCAAAGCCCTTCACATAGGAGATCTTCCCGACCGGCTGGTCGAAGCCGGGCTTCGGCCACAGATAGCTGTAGAAGCCGGCGCCCTGCTTGTTGACGACGTCAACGAAGCCCACGAACAGCGCGTTGCCGGCGGGGTCCTTCATCCCCGAAAGGTCCTTGCCGTCAAGCTCGGGCTTGATCGGGTGCATGACCATTTTGGGGGTCATGTCATTGATCCAGAAATACTCGACCTTGTCGTAGCGCAGGCTCTTGATCTCCGCCATCGCGGCGGCCTGTGCCTGTTCGCGCGGGAGTTTTCCTTCGCTCTCGAGCTTCTGATAGTGCGCCAGGATGCCGTAGCCGACATCCACCATCTGCTGCGTCTTGGCCTGGCGATCGGCGACCATCTGCGTGCGCAGGGTCGAAAGCGCGATTGGCGCCAGCGCAATCATGCCGAGGAGGCTGATGCCGACAATCAGGACCAGCTTGAAACTGATGCGGGAGAAAATCATCGGGGCTCGCAAAATTGGAAGGGCTGATATGCCTGTTTATCCCGTTCCCCTTAGCAAAGCTTTAAGCATTCGGGTTCCCCAAATCCCCTTGAGATCGCGTGGGCAGGCAGCCGGCATGCCGCGTGCGGCCCGGCAGGTTTGCGGGGCCGGCCGCATCCGAAATCCAAACGCTTCAAATCTAGAAGACCTCGATATCGGCCTTCGACGCGTTGACTTGCGACAGGCTCTGGCAGAACGATCGGCGCAAACAGTCAGCGCCAGACGCGGCGTGCCCGCAGCGAAAGGCCAGAGGCTCAATGCATCAATCGACATATGCCAAGCCCATCGACCTTCCCGCACTGACCGCGGCCGAGYGGCTCTTCATCTGGGGCTTTCGCGCCAAGGCGCGCAGCGGAAGTGCCGTTCCGACCGCGGCCGACATCCAGCAGGTGTATGACCATTTCCGCGTGGGCGATGCCGTGCCATCACTGGAAGCGATCATCGAGATCTTCGCCTGCACGGCGCATACGGCGATCGAAGTGCATTGTCCCACCTGTCCGCGCATGTCGGAGAGCGAGCACGGAATCCTGCGGGCGATCGCCGCCGCGCAGAGGGAGCGCGACGATGTCGCGCGCGAGCAGTTCGAGCGCTGGCTGCCACCGGTGGGCGCCGATTGGGCGCTGGCGCCGGTGCGGGGACTTGCGACCATCTTCCGCATGGCCGGCCTCATTCTTCCTGACCGGCACGTCGAGCCTTCTGACCAGGACCGGACGATGGTGATGAAGAGCTGGCTTGTGGGCAGTCCCACATTGCATTGACGAGATCGTTCATGATGGAGGCTACGAGCAATCCTGTGCCTGACCCGGCCTGCCAGTCGCGACCCTGTCCGCTCCAGGCCGCGCTTGCGGCCCGTCCGAGCATCGAAAACTACGATCCATTCTGCCGCGTCGCGCTCTCGTTGTTCCGCTTCATTGGAGCTGCCTATGCGACCGGCGCCTCCGATTGCTGGGAGGCGGCCTATCGCTTTGCCGATGAAGCGCCCGGCGTTGCCGACAGCCCGTTGCTGGTCGCACGGGCTGCGGCGCTCGTCAGGATCCTGCGCAGCGGCCGGCCGTGCGAGCTGTGCTTCATGCCGCCGTCGTGCCGGYGCCTGTCGAAGGACGAGGCGGAATTGATGCAGCTGCTGGC
>NZ_JBFUES010001294.1:0-1756 GCF_056403875.1 Bradyrhizobium sp. P2_E8 | reverse complement strand
GCTCGACGATCTGAGCGAAGCCACCGGCATGAACCGCCCGAGTCTCTACGGGGCCTTCGGCGACAAGCGCGAGCTCTACATCAAGAGCTACCAGCGCTACCGCGAGGAAGCGCGGGCATCCATGGCTGCGATCTTTCGCGACGAGATGCCGCTGCGCCAGCGCCTGGAGCGCATCTTCGCCTCCGCGCTGAATATCTATCTCTCCGGCGAGACGGGCCCGCGCGGCTGCTTCACCGTGGTGACGGCGGCGTCCGAGGCTGTCGGTGATCCCGACATCCGCGCCATGGTGCTCGACGGTCTCGCCGAGCTCGACAAGGCGTTTGCGAGTTGCTTCCGCCGCGCCAGGGAGAAGGGCGAACTGCCGGAGAGCGCGGACCCGGCCGTGCTGGCCCAGCTCGCATCAGCGACAGTGCACTCGATCGCCATCCGCTCGCGCGCCCGCGTCTCACGGAAAGATCTGGAAGCGATCGTGAAGGGTGCGATTGATGTGATGTTGGGGGTCAAGCCCTAGCTGTCGTCCCGGACAAGCGCAGCGAAGCGGAGCGCCGATCCGGGATCCATAACCACAGGGAGTGGTTTAGCGAAGACTCGGAGTTATCAGTCTCGCGCCGCAACTTCTCCCTGGGGTTATGGGTCCCCGCCTTCGCGGGGACGACAGCGAGAATGTAGCGCGATCCTTCGCCCGACTACGCCGCGCGAATATGCGCCAGGAAGCGATCGACCTCGTCGCGCAGACGTTGCGACTGCTTCGATAGCTCGATCGCGGAGCCCAGCACTTCCTCGGCTGCCGTGCCGGTCGCGGCGATGCCGGCGGTGACGCCGGAGATGTTCTGCGAGACCTCGCCGGTGCGGGCGGCGGCCTGCTGGACGTTCTGCGCGATCTCCTGCGTCGCGGTGCCTTGCTGCCCGACGGCGGCGGCGATCGCAGCCGAAATTTCGTCGACCTGCTGGATCGTCGCGCAGATCGACTGGATGCCGTCGACCGCGCCGGTCGTCTCGCCCTGCACCGCTGTGACCTGCGCGCCGATCTCTTCGGTTGCCTTCGCGGTCTGGGTCGCCAGCGCCTTCACTTCAGAGGCGACCACGGCAAAGCCGCGCCCGGCTTCGCCCGCGCGCGCCGCTTCGATCGTTGCATTGAGCGCCAGCAGATTGGTCTGGCCTGCAATGCCATTGATGAAGGCGACGACGTCGCCGATCTTCTGCGCGGCATCCGCCAGGCTCTGCACGCGCGCATTCGACTGCCGTCCGTCGCTCGCGGCCTTGCCGACCACTTCGGTCGCGTGCGCAAGGCGCCGGCTGATTTCGGTCATCGACGAGGACAATTCCTCCGCCGCGGCCGCGACCGTCTGCACGTTCTCCGAGGCCAGCGCCGAGGCCGACGACACCGTGCGGGTCTGCTCGCGCGACTGCTCGACGATATCGGACATCGAGCGCGCCGTGTGCTCCATCTCGACCGCGGCCGCGGACACCGTGGTGACGACCTCGCGGATGCTGGCCTCGAAATTGTCGGCAAGCGCGGCGAAGGCGCGCCGCTTCTCCGCTTCGGACTGCGCCTTGGCCTCGAGCTGCTCGGCCTGGAGCTTGCCGAAATTCACCGCATTGTCGCGGAACACCGCGACCGCCTTCACCATCGCGCCCACCTCGTCATTCGACTTGCTGGTGGGTACAGTGACGTCGAGACGTCCGTCCGCGAGCTCGCGCATCACGTTGGTGATCAACAGGATCGGGCGCGAGATGCTGCGGGCGATGAGATAGC
>NZ_JBFUES010001293.1:0-1758 GCF_056403875.1 Bradyrhizobium sp. P2_E8 | reverse complement strand
GGGCAGCACACCCGGCGCTCCGCCGGCTGGACGCCCTGGTGCACCGCCGCCCGGCGTACGTCCCGGCTCGCCTCCGGCGGCAGGATCGCCGCCAGCTCCAGGCGCTACGCCCGCTCCAACGACCACGCCGGCACCCGGTGGCGCGACGCCGCCATCCGGACGTCCGGGTCCTGCACCGACGCCCGCGCCCGGCGCGGCGACCCCGGCTCCGACGGCAACGCCGGCCCCCGGGGGCGCGCCCGGACGTCCCGGTGCAGGACCGACGCCAGGACCCCAGGGTGGAACGCCTCCTGCTGGCGCGCCCGCGGCCGGAACTCCGGCTGCGCCGCCCCAGGCCGGCGGCCTCCCGGCCCGGCCCGCGGCCGGTGCCGCAACGCCGAGCACAGTGCCGGGTTCGGCGGCCGCAACGCCGCCACCCAACAGGGCGCAATTCGCAGCACCGACGGTTACGCCTGCCTTCCAGGCCGCGCCGACAGTCGTCGCACCGCTGCCACCTCCGCCGCGGCCGCCGCAGCGTGACCTGACACCGCTCGCGATCGGTGCAGGCGTCGTGGCTGGCGCCGTGATCGGCGCGACCATCGCCGACTACCGCAACCAGCGACACGAGAGCATCGAGGGTGGCCGCACCATCTACACCGAACCGGATCGCATCATCATCCGCGATCCGGGCGGGCAGGCCTACGTCCGCGGCAACGATCTCTACCGCTTCCGCTACGGCGCCCGAGATATCCGCACCGACACCGTCGGCGGCGATACCCGCACCGTCGTGATCCGTCCCGATGGCAGCGAGATCATCACGGTGGTCGGTCCGGACGGTCGGTTGCTGCGGCGAATCCGCCGGGACCCCGCTGGGCGCGAGATCATCATCATCGACAACAGCTACCGCGATCCGCGGTCGGTTGGCGGTTTCTATGTCGATGCGCCGCCGCCGGTCGTGAACATTCCCTACGATCGCTACATCGTCGACGCCCAGGAAGCGTCGCCGGACGTGATCTACCAGACGATGGTGGCACCGCCGGTGCAACGGATCGATCGTCGCTACACGCTCGACGAGATCCGCTACAGCCCCAATGTTCGCATGCAAATGCCGAGCATCGACGTCAACACGATCAACTTCGAAACGGGATCGTGGACGATCCCACCGGATCAGGCGGAGAAGCTGCAGGCGATCGCCGACGGTCTCAACCGTGCGATCCAGGCCAACCCGCGCGTGGTATTCCTGATCGAAGGTCACACCGACGCGGTCGGCAACGAGGTCGACAATCTGTCATTGTCGGACCGTCGTGCGCAGTCCGCGGCCGAATTGCTGACCCAGCAGTTCAGCGTGCCATCGGAGAACCTGACGTCGCAGGGCTATGGCGAGCAGTATCTGAAGGAGCAGACGCAAGGGCCGAGCCTGATCAACCGGCGCGTCACCATCCGCAACATCACGCCGCTGCTCAACGGCGGGCAGGCCTCGCTGCCGCCGCCCCCGCCCGGCACCGCGCCGCCGCGGTAAGGCGACCCACAAATGCAAAATGGCCGGGAGCAATCCCGGCCATTTTTGTTTGAGTCGCGCGGGGCGGCTACTGCCCGGCGGCCAGACCGAGCGCTTCGACCATGACGCGAAAGACTTCGGTATTATCCATCGAGCCGTGCACGCGCTCGCTGCCCGGCCCGGTCGCCGTCAGGATGACATCCTCGCCCGAATGCACGCTGGCACCGATCATCGCCGACAGATTGCCGGGACGCAGCACTGCTCCCGGGACATCCTTGTAT
>NZ_JBFUES010001292.1:0-1764 GCF_056403875.1 Bradyrhizobium sp. P2_E8 | reverse complement strand
GTCCTGCCGGCCAGCAGGTCGCTATAGACGTTGAGGAACTCGCGGGTCACCTCGTAGCGTTCGTCATGGCCGAGGAAAATGCCGTCGCCCTTGTTCTCGACGGGATCGCCGCCGGTGACGACGTTGACCAGGAGCCGGCCATTGGTGATGCGGTCGAGCGTCGCCGTCATGCGCGCCGCCACGCTCGGCGATTGCAGGCCGGGCCGGACCGCCACGAGATAGCGCAGGCGCTCGGTGAACGGCGCCACGCTCGAGGCGACGATCCAGGAATCCTCGCAAGACYGCCCGGTCGGCAGCAGCACGCCGAAATAACCGAGCTGGTCGGCCGCCTGGGCGATCTGGCGCAGATAGTTGAAGTTGACCTCGCGGCCGCCGATGCCGGTGCCGAGATAACGGCCGTCGCCATGGGTCGGCAGGAACCAGAGGATGTTGCTTTTGGATTGGCTCATGGATGGGCTCCGATGACTAGCCGTAGGTCGTGCCGACGGCGGCCGCGACGATGCCGATCGACATGACGATGGCTGCGATCACACGTTGAACGATGCGTCTCATGTCTGGACCTTTTGAAACGGGGAGATTGGTCGGCACGATCAGGCTGCCGGATTGCGCCAGACGATGTCGCGAATGACGATCGGCTTGGGGATCAGGCCGAGCTTGTAGAAGCGGTCGGCGACGCCTTGCTGGGTCGTGACGATGTCGTCGGTGACGGGACCGATCACGAAGTTCGAGCGGTTGGCGGCGACGGTCTGGATGTCCAGCGGGACGCCGGTGATCGCGGCCAGCGATTTGGCGACTTCGTCGCGGTGCTGTTCGGCCCATTTGCCGGTCGCGGTCGTCACATCGACGATCTGTTGCAGGATGGCGCCGTGGTTCCTGGCGAAATCGCGATTGGCGATGTAGAAGGAATTGGTCTTGGTGACCTCCCGCGCGTTGATCAGGATGCGGCCGTTCTGCTTGGTCTCCCCGATCGCAAAGTACGGATCCCAGATCGCCCAGGCCTCTATGCTGCCATTGGCAAACGCAGGACTCGCGTCCGGGGGCGTCAGGTAGACCGGGGTGATGTCGGCATAGGTGAGGCCCGCCTTCTCCAGCGTCTGCAGCACGACATTGTGGGCGCTGGACCCCTTGGTGAAGCCGATACGCTTGCCTTTCAGGTCGGCGAGGATGCGGATCGGCGAATCCTTCGGCACCAATATGCCCTGGCCATTGGTGATGGGCTGGCCGGCGGCATAGACGATCGCGGCGCCCGCGGCCTGCGCAAACACCGGCGGCGAATCGCCGACCGCGCCGTAGTCGACGCTGCCGACATTCATCGCCTCCATCATCGGGGGACCCGAGGAGAACTCGACCCATTTCACTTCGATGCCCTGCGGCGTGAAATGTTTTTCCAGGGCCGCCTGCTGGCGCGTGATGACCAGCACGCCGGTCTTCTGGTAGCCGATACGAATTCCCTTCACCGCGCCTTGCGCGCGGACGCGCGGGGCGAACGCAGCTGCCGCTGCCGTCCCAACGGAAAGTCTCAGAAAGTCACGACGCTGCATTCCACACTCCCGGCCGCATGCGGCCGTCATTCATTCGCGTTCGGGAATGATGGTGCGGAGCGGGAGGAGTGTCGAGACGCCGGGGAAAATAGCGATGCAAGCACTGCGCGCGTGGCAGGGCGCATGATTAATCTTTCAAGCGGCCGCGATGATGCAGGGAGAATTTTTCCGCACGCAAATGTGAGCGCTTCACGGATTTGGTGCGACGATGCAGGGCCGGAAC
>NZ_JBFUES010001291.1:0-1767 GCF_056403875.1 Bradyrhizobium sp. P2_E8 | reverse complement strand
GTGTTAGCCGCCCCCGAAGCTCCGCGACAGGAGGCGATCGTGGGGGAATGGGCCGGGGTTGCGATTGCGCTGGCGTCCAGCAGCCTCGGAGGCACCGCGGCGGCGATCACGCGCTATCTCGTCGGCGGCGCCGATCCGGTCCTGCTGGCGATCCTGCGCTGGGGGATCGGTTTTCTCTGCCTGCTGCCGTGTGCGCTGATGCTCGGCGTGCGCTGGCCGCAGCGGCCCGACTGGCCGGCCGTGGCGCTGCTCGGCATCTGCTTCTTCGGCCTGTTCTTCATCCTCTACAACATCGCGGTGTCCTACACGACCGCGGCGCGCGCCAGCCTCGCGCTGGCGACGCTGCCGCTCCACACCATGGTGGTCGGCGCGATCCTCGGCGTGGAGCGGCTGACGGCGCGCAAGATCATTGGTGTCGGCATCGCCGTGCTCGGCGTGGCGGCGGCGCTCGCCGCGGGCCTCGCGCATAGCCCGCCGGGCGCCTGGCGCGGTGAGCTGATCATGACCGGCGCCGTGTTCTGCATGGCGTTCTACAACGTGCTGTCGCGCCCGCTGATGCAGCGCTCGAGCGCGCTCGGCTTTCTCACGGTCGGCATGGGCGCGGGCGCCGTCGTGCTGGTGCTGGCGGGGCTCGTGAAAGGCAGCTTTGCGGCGCTCGATCACTTCACGACGGCGCAGTGGATCGCCGGCATCTATCTCGGAGCCGGCGGCGGCGCGCTCGCCTTCATCCTCTGGGTCATGGCGCTGGCGCGGGCAACGCCGACCCGCGTCGCCAATACCATGACGGTCAATCCGATTGCCGCGACCTTGCTGGCAGCGCTGCTGATCGGCGAGCCGATCACGCCAAATCTCCTGGTCGGGCTGCTCGCGGTCTTCGCCGGAATCTGGATCGCGACCAGTGAAGCGAAGACGAATTGATCAGCTCCGCGCAGAGTGACAGTTTGAAAAATGTCGCCGGCACATCGCCAACAGTCCACGGCACACGCTGCAGTTCGCCGTGCGGTCCAATGCAGGTAGACGCAGGATGCTGCCATTGCCGTGCCTATAGTTTCGGCAGTGCTGTCGTCGAAGGTCCATCAGGCATGCGGTTCGGAGAGACGGCCATGCGCCCGTGAAATCCCGGACAGGCCTTCATTTAAGCGGGCTTTAAATACTCGGCCGGTATGCATGTAAGCGTGCATAATTCAGCGGGACGGCAAGGACATGCGTAATTCGATGGGGCGGCGTCAGTTCCTGTGCGGTTGTTGCGCGGTGCTTGGCGCTGCGTCTCTGCCGAGACAAGCGAGCGCCGTGGGCGATCCCGAAATCGTTCCGATTGAGTTTGCGAGCTTTCACGATCAGACGTTCAGCAACGAATATCTGCAGTTCATGAATGTCACGATCCCGCCCGGACAGATCGCCGCCTATCACCGGCACACCAGGGACTTTGCCCAAGTGTACATGGCCGTCTCGGATGCGGAGGGCACGCCGCTTGGAGGCAAGCCGGTCATCACGCCGCGCAAGGTCGGGGAAGTGTTGTTCACCAACTATACGAAGCAGCCGGTGGTGCACCAGGTCGCCAATGTCGGCACCAGCGATTTCCGGATCATGGGCTTCGAGTTGTTCGACTCGCAGCCGGGCCGCTTTTCACCGCTTGCTCGCCCTGCGCCCTACGTCTCGGTCATGGACAACCACCGTGTCCAGGCCTGGCGGTTGATCCTCCAGCCGGGTGAGGCTGCGCCGCCGATGCAGCAGGCGGCGCCCGGTGTGCGCATCGTGGTGCAGGGT
>NZ_JBFUES010001290.1:0-1767 GCF_056403875.1 Bradyrhizobium sp. P2_E8 | reverse complement strand
CGATCGGCCCGATCGCGGACAGAAGCACCACGTACATCGCGAAATCGGCGAGCGCCATCAGCGTCGGGCCGGACACGGTTCCGCCCGGCCGCAGCATCCTTTCGCTGTAGCGCTGGCGCAGCAGGCAGGTCTGGCCGTCAGCGCTCTCGATCGTGATGTCGTCGCCGCTGAAGGCCTGGGGAAACTCGCCGCGGAGAAACTGCTCGACCTCCGCCACGCTCATTTTCGCTAACGCCATGCTCCGCCTCGCCCTCGCTTCACGTCCGCTGTTACATTAGGTTATCTGCATCATCCAATTGCAATAATCCAACTGGAAACGCTTCAATGTCCGTCCAGCCCGCCCGCACCCCCTCCCCGGAACCGCCGATCCTGCTGCGCGAGATCGTCGGCACCGTCGCCGTGCTCACGCTGAACCGCCCCGCCGCGCGCAACAGCCTGTCGGAGGCGATGATCGGCCAGCTGCATGCGAGCTTCAACGCAATTGCCGAGGACAAGCGCATCCGCGCGGCCGTCATCGCCGCCAACGGTCCGGCCTTCTCCGCCGGCCACGACATGAAGGAATTGACCGCGCGCCGCAGCGACCCCGATCGCGGCCGCGCCTTCTTCGCCGAGATGATGAACGCCTGTAGCGCGATGATGCAGGCGATCGTGCATCTGCCGAAGCCCGTGGTCGCCGCCGTCCAGGGCATCGCGACCGCCGCCGGCTGCCAGCTCGTCGCAAGCTGCGATCTCGCGATCGCCTCGGAAGCAGCGAGCTTCGCCACGCCCGGCGTCGACATCGGCCTGTTCTGCTCGACGCCGATGGTGGCGCTGTCGCGCAACGTGCCGCGCAAGCAGGCGATGGAGATGCTGCTGACGGGCGAGCCGATCCCGGCCGCCCGCGCCCGCGAGATCGGGCTCGTCAATCGCGTYGTGACAGCGGGTACCGAGCGCGACGCCGCGATTGCGCTGGCGGAACAGGTCGCGCTGAAATCCGCCTATACGGTCAAGCTCGGCAAGGAGGCGTTCTATCGCCAGGCCGAGATGAGCCTTGCAGACGCCTATCGCTATGCGGCAGAGGTGATGACCGAGAACATGATGGCGCGCGACGCCGAGGAAGGCATCGGCGCCTTCATCGAGAAGCGCGCGCCGACATGGCGGGATGAATAGTCAACTCCTCATCCTGAGGAGCCGCGGAACGCGGCGTCTCGAAGGATAGAGGCCCGACTGTGGCTTCATGGTTCGAGACGCGCGTGCCGCGCTCCTCACCATGAGGGTCAGAGAAAGAAAAAGATGAACCACGACGCCTATCCCGACAATTACATCCGCGCCATCCTCAACAGCGTGAAGTCGATCGCGATGGTCGGCGCCTCGCCGGTCAATGTGCGGCCGAGCTATTTCGCATTCAAATATCTGGCGCAGCGTGGCTACGACATGATTCCGGTCAATCCCGGCCATGTCGGCAAGGAGCTGCTCGGAAAGCCCTTCGTCGCCTCGCTGTCCGACATCGGCCGTCCCGTCGACATGATCGACATCTTCCGCAACTCCAGCCACATCATGCCCGTGGTCGAGGAAGCCCTGAGGCTCGATCCGCTGCCGAAGGTGATCTGGATGCAGCTCGGCGCGCGTGACGACGTTGCGGCGGCGAAAGCCGAAGCGGCCGGCATCAAGGTCGTGATGAACCGCTGCCCCAAGATCGAATATGGCCGCTTGTCGTCCGAGATCTCCTGGATGGGCGTCAATTCGCGCACGCTCAGCTCCAAGCGCGCGCCAGCGCCGACGCAAGGC
>NZ_JBFUES010001289.1:0-1769 GCF_056403875.1 Bradyrhizobium sp. P2_E8 | reverse complement strand
CACCTGGGCCACCCCGCTCTATCACCGCTCGCTCGAGCAGGGCGTCGACATCAGCATGCAGGCGGCGACCAAATATATCGGCGGCCATTCCGACATCATGTTCGGCACCATCTCGGCCAACGCCAAGGCCTGGCCGCAGATTGCCGAGGGCATCCGCCTGCTCGGCGTCTGCGCCGGCCCCGACGACGTCTTCCTGGCGCTGCGCGGCCTGCGCACGCTGTCGGTGCGGCTCGCCCAGCATCATCGTTCCGGCCTCGCCATGGCGCGCTGGCTCGCCGCCCGTCCCGAGGTCGCGCGCGTGCTGCATCCCGGGCTCGAGACCGATCCGGGCCACGCCATCTGGAAGCGCGACTTCACCGGCGCCTCGGGCCTGTTCAGCATCGTGCTGAAGCCGGCGCCGCAACAGGCCGTCGACACCATGCTCAACACGCTCAAGCTGTTCGGCATGGGCTTCTCCTGGGGCGGCTTCGAGAGCCTTGCGATTCCCTTCGACTGCGACGGCTATCGCACCGCGACCAAGTGGGCGCCGGGCGGCCCTACCTTGCGTCTCCACATCGGACTCGAAAGCACCGACGACCTCAAGGCCGATCTCGATCGCGGCCTCGCTGCCCTCAAAGCAGCAATGTGAGCCTGCTCACAAGGCATCGCGCCTGAGGACGCGGCATCCGCGCCTCGGGAACGCGCCGCCATCGCAAACGTTAACGCCGACGCGCCAACAAATGGTTTGAACCTCAAGCATTTGGCGCTAGCTTCACCAATCGACTCTAGTCCGGACACGGAGCATGGGAACGTTGGTTCTGCTCGATCTGATGGGCGGCGTGGCGCTGTTGTTGTGGGGCCTGCACATGGTCCACAGCGGGATCCTGCGTGCCTTCGGCCCGGACCTCCGCCGCCTGCTCGGCAAGGCGCTCGGCAACCGCGTCAGCGCCTTCGCCGCCGGCCTCGGGCTCACCGCGCTGCTCCAGAGCAGCACCGCGACCGCCCTGATCACCAGTTCGTTCACCGCCGAAGGCCTCGTCAGCCTCGCCGCCGCGCTTGCCATCATGCTGGGGGCCAATGTCGGCACGACGCTGATCGTGCAGGTGCTCTCGTTCAACATCGCCGCTGTCGCGCCGGTGCTGTTCGTGCTCGGCCTCGTCGCCTTCCGCTCCGGACCGCGCTCGAGGATCAAGGACATCGGCCGCGTCTGCATCGGCCTCGGATTGATGCTGTTGTCGCTGCACATCCTGCTCGACACGCTAGCGCCGGCCGAGAATGCGCCCGGCGTGCGCGTCGCGATGGCGGCGATCACGGGTGATCCCATCCTGTGCATCGTCGTCGCGGCGCTCGTCACCTGGGCGGTGCATTCGAGCGTGGCCAGCGTGCTGCTGATCATGTCGCTGGCCTATTCGCAGTTCATCACGCCTTATGCAGCGCTGGCATTGGTGCTGGGGGCCAATCTCGGCAGCGCCATCAACCCCGTGTTCGAAGGGGCCAGGCGCGACGATCCCGCGAGCTACCGCCTGCCGGTCGGCAATCTCGTCAACCGCGTGGTCGGGATTGCACTGGTGCTGCCATTTCTGAGCGTGATCGCCGGGCACATGCACGCCTGGCAGCCGGATCTCGCCAGGATGACGGCGGCCTTTCACATCGCCTTCAATGTCGGCACCGCCATCATCTTCATCGGTCTGCTCGACACCATGTCGCGCCTGTTGACCCGCCTCTTGCCCGATCGCGTGCAGGAGACCGACCCGGCCCGGCCGCGCTATCTCGACGAGACCGCGCTGGAG
>NZ_JBFUES010001288.1:0-1769 GCF_056403875.1 Bradyrhizobium sp. P2_E8 | reverse complement strand
CGGCTGCTCTTCGTGTGTTTGCCTGGCGTAGCTGATCATCTGCCGGTGTCGCTGAGTTTGGCCTTGTCGGCCTCAGGATAGGCGACCGCCGTCGGTACTCCCTTGCGATACTTCTCGAACGCAGCGGTGCGCCGTATCGTATAGGAGGGAGTCTCCGGCCGCGGCTGCTCGAGGTCCGACGGATTGTCGACCATGGCTGCGAGGTTGCGCTGATAGGCGCAACCGTAATTGTAGTATTCCTTGTTCTCGAACCAGCTCTTGTTATTGATCGAAGGGCCGATGTCCTCCGGCCACAGCCCGCAGGGGCCCGCGACCGCGGCGATCTTGGAATAGGTCAGCCGGATCGGCGGCAGGAAGCGCTTGTCTTCCGGCTGGTAGGGGCGGGCGATGATGCCGCGTGGCGGAACGCCCGCCGCCGCCAGCATCGCCTGGATCTCACGCATCGACTCCGCGACCGGACGCGCGTTGGGCGTCCCGGACGGCACGTCGATATGGATGGCGCCGGTGCCTTCATGCAGCCAGGCCGATGCCAGACCCATCACGTCGGCGCGCTGGGCCGCGGTCAACCCGCCGCGGGCGTGGCCGACGAAGACGACGATCGAGCGGTTCTGCTCCTCGATCGCGATCGGATGACGCTGCTTGTAGCTGTCGGGAATGGAGGCGGTGACCGCTTCGTCGTGCTGGCAGCCGCCGAGCGCAAGCGCAATGCCGACGAGCGCGCCACCGAAGCCGATGGCGCCTCTGCGAATCTGGGGTGGTCTTGTGGTCATAACGAAGTCCCCGTTCCGCTTTAGTCGGTGATGAAGCCGTAGGTGCCGCGGTAGTTCCGGGCCGGTTCGGTCCGGCCAGGCACGCCGTAGATGCGGTTGATGTTGCCGAGCAGCTCGACCTGCGGATCGGCAGGCGCGGAGAAGCCGTCATCCGGCCGCGACAGGTCCTTCTGCGCCACGGCGCGAACGATATAAGGCGTCACGATCACGACCAGCTCGGTTGCGTTGTTGACGAAGTCGCGGCTGCGGAACAGCGCGCCGAGGATCGGCAGCTGCATCATGCCCGGCAGCCCGCTGACCGCCTGCTTGGTCTGCTGCTGGATCAGGCCGGCCATCGCCATCGCACCGCCGGAGGGAATCTCCAGCGACGTCTCCGCCCGGCGGGTCTTGATCGAAGGCACGGTGAGCGAGTTCACCGTCGACAAGGTCACGGCCTGCGACAGCGTGATCGCATTCTCGTTCGACAGTTCCGAAACCTCGGTCATCACCCGCAGGCTGATCTTGCCCTCGGTCAGCACCACGGGCGTGAAGTTGAGCGAGATGCCGAACTTCTTGAAGCTGATCTGGGTGGTACAGACATGCGTCGTGGGATCGCACGCGTAGCCCGCCGGTACCGGGAATTCGCCGCCGGCGATGAAGGTCGCCGACTCGCCGGAGATCGCGGTCAGGTTCGGCTCGGCCAGCGTCCGGATCACGCCGGCGGTCTCCATCGCGCGCAGGGTGGCCTGCACCGACGGCGTCGCGCCGAACTTCGTGGTCAGGCTGTTGCCGTCCACCAGATTCTTGCCAAGAGCGGTGAACGGGTTGGAGTTGGTGAAGCTCACCACGGACGTGCCGTAGTTCAGGTTGGCGGTGAGGTCGATGCCGAGCTGCTTGACGATGTTGCGCGCGACTTCGGCGACCGTCACCTTGAGCATGACCTGGTCGCGGCCGCGGACCACGATCGAGTTCACCACCTTGTCGGCGCCGCCGGCGAGGCGCGCGGCGAGATCGTTGGCC
>NZ_JBFUES010001287.1:0-1776 GCF_056403875.1 Bradyrhizobium sp. P2_E8 | reverse complement strand
GCCCGGAGTGATGCCCAGCCAGCAGCCGATGAAGGAGGAACGCAGCAGCGTCACCCAGTATTTCGGCAGGTCCTTCCAGACGCTGAGCACGACGCGCAGCGAGATGCTCGCGGCATGTCCCCGCAACGCCAGACGCTCCTCCATCGTCAGCAGTATCTCGCTGATGCCGAACAGGCCGATGACGGCGACGAGGAAGTTGATGCCGCGCAAGAGCTCGGCCGAGCCGAAGGTCATGCGCAGATTGCCCGACACCGTGTCCATGCCGATGCCGGCGAGCAGCAGCCCGAGCGACATCGAGATGACCGTCTTGTGCTTGGCCTCGCGCCCGAGGCCAACGAAGGAGCAGAAGGTGAGCAGATACACCGCGAAGAACTCGGGCGGGCCGAACTTCAACGCAAAGGACGATATCATCGGCGCGAGGAAGGTGATCAGGAGCACTGCGACCAGCGAGCCGATGAAGGAGGACGTGAACGCCGCGGTCAGCGCCTCCGCCGCCCTGCCCTGCTGCGCCATCGGATAGCCGTCGAAGGTGGTCGCGACCGACCAGGCTTCGCCCGGGATGTTGAACAGGATCGAGGTGATGGCGCCACCGAACAGCGCGCCCCAATAGATGCAGGACAGCATCACGATGGCGGAGGTCGGATCCATCGTGAAGGTCAGCGGCAACAGGATCGCAACGCCGTTGGGGCCGCCGAGCCCGGGCAGCACGCCGACGAAGATGCCGAGCACCAGCCCGACCATCATCAGCACGAGCGTCTTCCACGTCAGCAGGACGGCGAAGCCGTGAAACAGGAGACCGAGAGCTTCCATCGCGGGGCCGCCTTAGTGACCGAAGGCCGCTTCGAGCGGTCCCTTCGGCATGATGACGTCGAAGGCGATGTCGAAGGTGACGAACATGATCGCCGTGAACACGAGCGCAGTGAGCAGCGACTTCCACAGCGCGATCTTGCCGACGAGGCGCATGAAGCTCGCGATCAGCAGGAAGCTCGCGACATAGAGGCCGAGGAATTGCGTGACGAGGCAGAACAGCAGCGTCGGCACGAACACCGCCAGGACGCGGCGCGCCTGCGCGCGCGTGACGAAGCTTCCGGACGCAGCGCGGCGCGCGACGAGCGCCGTGACCAGGCCGTAGAGGCTGCCGCCGGCGAGGATGAGGGAGAGATAGAACGGGAAATAGCCGGGCTCCGGCCCGGTTGCGTCCCAGGACGCCCCGGTGCGCCAATTGTCGTAGCCGAGCGTGATGGCCAGCGCGAGCAGCAGGAGGCAGACAAGGATTTCGATCGTGCCGGAGCTGACGACGGAGGGCGAGTCATCTTCAGGCGCGGTCGGATCGTCGACGACGATTTCGATATCGGTTTGGGACATGCTCTGCCAAATCAAATTGCGCTGTCATCATCCGCGAAGGCGGATGATCCAGTATTCCAGAGGCGGCGAGGAGTGCGGATAAGCGGCGGCGTACTGGATGCCCCGCCGCGGGGCATGACGTGGAGGCGGGGTCACTTCGCGACGAATCCGGCTTCCGTCATCAGCGCCTTGTTGGTGGCATCGTCCTCCTCGAGGAATTGCACCATGTCCTTGCCGGTGAGGAAGATCGGCTTCAACGCCTGCTTCTCCATGTAGTCCTTGTACTCGGCGGTCTGCGTCACCTTGTGGAACAGCTCGACATAGAACGCCTGCTGCTCGGCAGTCACTTTGCCGGGCAGGAACGTCGCGCGCAGCATCAGATACTGCACGTCGACGCCTTCCTCCTTGCAGGTCGGGATGTCGGCCCAGGAC
>NZ_JBFUES010001286.1:0-1784 GCF_056403875.1 Bradyrhizobium sp. P2_E8 | reverse complement strand
TTGTTTCTGGGGTGCCTTGTGTCTCCATCGGCCCCTCGATTGCGACGCTTTATCGGACGCCGATGCGGCTCGAAGGGAGCGTTTCCGTCGCGATCTCGCAATCGGGACGCAGCCCGGACATCGTGGAAATGCAGCGTGCCGCACGAGACGGCGGTGCGCTGGCCCTCGCATTGGTCAACGATGTGGCCTCGCCACTCGCGCAGGAGGCCGAAATCCTGCTGCCGCTCTGCGCCGGCACGGAACGTTCCGTCGCCGCGACCAAATCGATGGTGGCCGGTCTCGTCGCGGGGGCGAGCCTCGTCGCGGCCTGGCGCGAGGATCGGCAGCTCGCAGACGCCCTCGCCGGCCTGCCGGACGTCCTGCGCGCCCAAACAACGCCCCCACCCGCGACGATACTGGAAAGACTTGCAAACGCCCGCAGCGCCTTCGTGCTCGGCCGGGGCGCGACGCTCGCGATCGCCGCGGAAGCGGCACTCAAACTCAAGGAAACGTGCGCGATTCACGCCGAGGCCTACTCCGCGGCCGAGGTGCTGCACGGCCCGGCCGAACTTGTAGCGTCGGGCTTCCCCGTCATCGCCTTCCTGCCGTCCGACCCGGCGCGCGAAGGCATGCTGCCGACGCTCACGGCGTTGGCCGACGCCGGGGCGACGGTGATCGTAATCGAAGCAGGCGGCGCCGATCAGTCGGATCGTCTCGCTTCGGCACGAGTCGAGGCTCCCCTGTTGGAGYCCATCGTCATGATCCACCGCTTCTACCGGCTTGCCGAAGCGCTTGCGCTCCGGCTCGGGCGCGATCCCGACCGCCCGCGCAATCTGCGCAAGGTAACGGAGACCGTCTGATGATCGTTCTGACCGGCGCGCGGATTTTCGATGGAGAACGCTTTCTCGATGACCGCGCGGTTGTCGTCGAAGGAGCGCGCATTGCCGCAATCGTTCCCCACTCCGAGAGACCTGACGGCGCAGTGCGGGATCTCGGCGGCGGCCTGCTTGCGCCTGGCTATGTCGACGTTCAGGTCAACGGCGGCGGCGGCGTCCTATTCAACCAGGACCCGACGCCCGAAGGCATCGCCCGCATCGCGGCCGCGCACCGTAAACACGGGACCATCGGGCTGCTGCCGACGCTGGTGACCGACGCGCCGCAGGTGATGGCCGCTGCCATCGCTGCGACGGGCGAGGCGCGGCGTCTGACCCCTGCGGCACTCGGCATTCACCTGGAAGGGCCCTTCCTGGATCCGCGCCGCAAGGGGGCGCATGAACTCAGCTACATCCGCGACCTCGGGCGCGACGACATCGCGACAATCGCCAAGGCAGATTGCGGCGCAGTCATGCTGACGCTCGCGCCCAATCGGGTCGGGACCGAGAGCATCGCCGAGCTCGCGCGGCATGGCGTACTCGTCTCGCTGGG
The DNA here is from genome assembly GCF_056403875.1 of Bradyrhizobium sp. P2_E8. Lineage (NCBI taxonomy): Bacteria > Pseudomonadati > Pseudomonadota > Alphaproteobacteria > Hyphomicrobiales > Nitrobacteraceae > Bradyrhizobium > Bradyrhizobium sp. P2_E8. The sequence goes on along the minus strand of NZ_JBFUES010001286.1, from coordinate 380 downwards.
CCACTCCGACGCGAGCTACGAGGAGGGGCGCAGGGCCGTGGAGGCAGGCGCGCGCGCGTTCACCCATTTGTTCAACGCGATGAGCGCACCGACCGGGCGCGAGCCGGGCATGGTCGGTGCCGCGCTCGATCTAGACGAGGCGTTCGTCGGCCTCATCGCCGACGGCCATCACGTCCACGAGGCGAATTTGCGCATCGCGCTTGCTGCCAAGCGGCGCGATCGCTTCATGCTGATTACCGACGCGATGCCGCCGGCGGCTGGCGGCCCCGATCATTTCGATCTTCAGGGCCGCCGCGTGACGTGCGTTGACGGCTGCCTGCGGCTCGACGACGGGACGCTCGCCGGCTCGGTTCTGACCATGGATGAGGCGGTGCGTTATG
>NZ_JBFUES010001285.1:0-1784 GCF_056403875.1 Bradyrhizobium sp. P2_E8 | reverse complement strand
CCCCGCCTGCCGTGCTCAACGTCATCATCGCGGAAGCGTCGAGCGGCGCGCTGTTCCTGCATCTCGGCGCCACGCTGGCCCGCGTCGCACTCGCCTTCGTGCTGGCGATGTCGCTCGGCAGCGCCATCGGCTACCTGATGGGACGGGTAAAGCTTGCCGACCGGCTCGGCGATCCCTGGCTGATCCTGCTGCTCAACCTGCCGGCGCTGGTCGTGATCGTGCTGGCCTATATCTGGGCCGGTCTGACCGAGGCGGCCGCGATCGCCGCAATCGCCATCAACAAGCTGCCGACCGCCATCGTCACCTTGCGCGAGGGCACGCGCGCGCTCGACCGCTCGCTGGACGAGATGGCGAGTGTGTTCGCGATGCCGCGCTGGCGCGCCTTCCGCCATGTCGTGCTGCCGCAGCTTGCGCCCTATATCGCAGCCTCGGCCCGCTCCGGCCTGTCGCTGGTGTGGAAGATCGTGCTGGTCGCCGAACTCTTGGGACGGCCGAACGGCGTCGGCTTCGAGATCGGGGTCGCCTTCCAGCTGTTCGACACCCCGCGGCTGCTCGCCTACTCCCTGACATTCGCGGCCGTCGTACTCGTGATCGAGACGGTGCTGGTGCAGCCGTTCGAGGCCCGTGCAACAAGGTGGCGGCCCCGTGCGGCTTGAGGTCGACATCACAGGCAAGGCGTTCAGGAACGCGGCGGGCGGGACGCAGGACGTGCTGGCGCCAATCAAGTTCGCGCTTCAATCCGGCGAGGTCGGCGTGCTGATCGGACCCTCCGGCTGCGGCAAGAGCACGATGCTGCGTATCCTCCTCGGGCTCGACCGCGACTTTCACGGGACCATCGCGCGACCACCGGAGGCGCGGATCGGCATGGTGTTCCAGGAACCGCGGCTGTTGCCGTGGCGCTCGGTCGAGCAGAACGTGCGGTTGGCTGCGCCCGGCATTTCCGATGCGAAGCTGTCGGAGCTGTTCAGGATCCTGGAGCTGGAGGCGCACCGCAGCCACTTTCCCGGCGAATTGTCGCTGGGCCTTGCCCGCCGCGTCGCGCTCGCCCGCGCCTTCGCGGTCGAGCCCGATCTGCTCGTGCTCGACGAGCCCCTCGCCTCGCTCGACGACGCGCTCGCAGGCCGCCTGCGCGACGAGATCGCCACGCTGGTGGCAAGCCGCCCCGTGATGACGCTGCTCGTCACCCACAGTATCGACGACGCGATCCGCCTCGGCGACCGCCTGTTCTTCCTGTCGCCGCGGCCGGCGCGCATCGTGGCCGAGGTGCCTATCGGCATCCCGCGCGACACGCGCGGCGAAGCCGAGATTGCCGCGATCAAGGCCGACCTCGCCCGACGAACTCAAGGCGACCGCGCCGAGCGAGATGTCTCATAGCCGGTCGCCCGGCAGACGTGCTAGACAGGCCGGCGGCGGAGTTGATGATGACGCGGACGGTCGCCCTCGCAACGCTTGGTCTTGCGACGCTTGGCCTCGCACTCGTCGCGATGACGGCGCGCGCGCAGGACATGATGCGTGACGTCGACCTCACCTCCCCCGCGATGGTCTCAGCCGAAATGACCAGGCCGGAGGTCGAGGCCGTGCTGGCCAAAGCGAGCGCCGCGCAGCCTGCCGATTTCACCGGCAAGCGCCTGTCGGGCCTCGATCTCTCGGGGCTGGACCTGTCCAACGCGATTTTCCGCGCCGCGCGGCTCAACAAGACAATACTCCGGGACGCCAGGCTCGACCGTGCGATCCTCGATCAGGCCTGGCTGCTGGATGCGGATCTTACCGGCGCAAGCCTGAAG
>NZ_JBFUES010001284.1:0-1791 GCF_056403875.1 Bradyrhizobium sp. P2_E8 | reverse complement strand
GTTCCAGAAGGGCTACATCCTGCCGCCCGGTGCGCTCGAGCAGATTCCGATCGGCGCAAGCCAGGACCAGGTGCTGATCGTGATGGGCACGCCCTCCACGGTCGCGACCCTCGACGGCGAGGTCTTCTACTACATCTCGCAGCGCTCCGAGCGCAAAGTCGCGTTCATGAATCAGCAGGTGGTCGATCAGCGCGTGATCGCGATCTACTTCGACAAGAACCGGCGCGTGCGCCGGCTGGCGAATTACGGCCTCCAGGACGGCAAGATCTTCGACTTCATCAGCCGCACCACGCCGACGTCGGGCCAGGAGATGAGCTACCTCACGCCGCTGTTCAAGCTGCTCAGCTTTAACTGAGCCTTCAGCCTGCGGCGTCGTGCCGCCCTTCGCACGGCACTTGCGCTCGCGCGCGGCTTGCCGTTGCGCGCCGGGTTCCATACGCTCCCTGCAAAACAAGAAGCAGGGAGTGGATTCGTGCCGAAAACGTTGTTGTCCCGCCGCCGCGTGCTCACCGGCGCTGCCGGCCTGTCGGCCGCAGCGATCCTGCCGCGATCGAGCCTGGCGGACTGGAAGCCCACCGAAAACGTCCGCCTGGTCGTGCCGGCTGCGGCCGGCGGTTCGACCGACGTCATGGGCCGGCTCCTGGCCGCCCACCTGCAAACCGCCTGGGGCCAGTCGGCCGACGTGGAAAACCGCTCCGGCGGCGGCGGCACGATCGGCACCGCCGAGGTAGTTCGCGCCAAGCCGGATGGCCACACCATCCTGATCGGCAATCCCGGGCCGAACGCGATCGCCTACAGCATCTTCAAGAACCYCACCTACAAGCCGGACCAGCTCCAGCCGGTCTCCAACATGATCCGGATCCCGAACATCGTCTCGGCGCATCCGAAGACCGGCATCAAGTCGGTCGCCGAGCTGATCGCCTATCTCAAGGCCAATCCGGACAAGCTCAGCTATGCCTCCTCCGGCGTCGGCCAGAGCCCTCACCTCACCGGCGCCTGGTTTCTCCAGCTCACCGGGCTGAAGATGACGCACATCCCGTTCCGCGGCGCAGGTCCCGCGCTCCAGGCCGCGCTCGCCGGCGACATCCAGATCCTGTTCGACAACCTCTATCCGAGCCTTCCGCAGGTCCAGAACGGCACGCTCACCGGCCTCTGCGTGACCACCACCGAGCGCAGCGACCTCGCGCCGAACCTGCCGACGATGCGCGAGAGCGCGCCGGAGCTGGCCAATTTCGACGTCTCGTCCTGGTTCGCAGTGTTCCTGCCGAAAGGCGTCCCCGCCGGGGTGCTCGAAGCGCTCAACCTTCAAGTGAAGGCGATGCTGGAGCGCGACGACATCAAGAAGAACATCGCCGCCATGGGCGCCCGCGCCGACTACGGCACGCCGCAGCAGTTCGCCGACTTCGTGGACGCCGAGACGAAGAAGTTCGCCGGCATCATCCAGAAGGAAGGTTTGCAGATGGATGTGCAGTAGCTCTCGTGTCCCCGGACGCGGCGCAGCGTGCAACGCTGGGCCGCACATGCGGGGTGCTCGAGTGGCAACATCGTTGCGAGCGGATCTAGGCAGACGCGGTCGATGGCTGCTCCACCAAACCGGCGATGGCCGAAATCGAGTCCAGGCGCGTCAAGTCGAAACCAATGTCGGAGAAATTGATCCCATAGTCGGTTTCAATGCTCATGATGAGCTCGACAGCGTCGAGTGAATCGAGACGTCCACTGGTAAACAGCAGATCGTCATCACTCAGCGGCGCACCATCGCCCTTCATGAGCAACCGTTGCACGATGTAGCGC
>NZ_JBFUES010001283.1:0-1791 GCF_056403875.1 Bradyrhizobium sp. P2_E8 | reverse complement strand
GGTGGCAACTCGGCGACACGCGCGCCAGCGAGTTCATGGATTTCGACGCTGCCGGCCGCGTGGTGCGCAGCGAAGCCTTTTACGGAAAATAGACATGCGCCTTTCGGATTTCGTTCTGCTTCTCAATGCGCTCTGGTTCGTCGGCGCATTCATCCAGTTCAGCGTCGCCCAGCGCAACACGCTGAAGATATTGCTGCCGCGGGAAGAGCGCGGCAACCCGATCGCCCCGACCTTGGCGGCCAGCGTGGCGTTCCTGGGCGGGATCAATCTGCCGATCGGGCTCTTGTCGTTCTATCTTCTGGCGGCGCGTCCGTTCTTCTTCCAGCCGGTCGAGGCGCAGCTTGCGCTGTTCCTGTTCTGTGCCGGCTGCCTCKTCAGCCAGTTCGCCTATAACCTGCCGGTCCTGATGCGCGGCGGGCGCGTCGGGGTCGCCTACTGGCCGGTGTTGAAGGGCCCGATGCTCAGGATCTTCGTCATCGACGCGGCCCTGTTCGCGGCCAATCTTGGTGTCGCGGTTCTGCTCGCGTCGTCGTCCTGACGTCATCGTGGCGGCGCCGACAGCGCGGACCGCAGCATCGCCGCGAGGTCGTGCCGCCGGAACGGTTTTGTCAGAATGCGGGCATCGCCGAGCCCGTCGGGCGCCTTGACGGGATTTTGGGTGTAGCCGGAGGTGAAGAGCACCTTGAGCCCGGGCCGCAGCTGGGCAGCCTGTCTGGCAAGTTCCGGCCCGAACATGCCGCCGGGCATCACGACGTCGGTGAACAGCAGGTGGATGTCCCCCGGCTGGCGCAACAGGTCGAGCGCCGCGGGACCGTTCGGCGCCTCGATGACGCGGTAGCCGAGCGTCTTCAGCTCGTTCACGACATAGGCCCGCACCATGTCGTCGTCCTCGACGAAGAGAATGGTCTCGCTGCCGTCGGGTGCGGCGATCCGCTCCCGCGGTGATGGATCCTCGGTCGGCGGCGTTGCGAGGCGGGGAAAGAACAGCCTGACGATACTGCCGTGTCCCGGTTCGGACTGCATCTGCACCAGGCCGCCGGACTGCCGCACAAATCCGTAGACCATGCTGAGGCCAAGCCCGGTTCCCTTGCCGACCTCCTTGGTGGTGAAGAACGGCTCGAACGCGCGGCTCGCCACCTCGGCGGTCATGCCGCTGCCGGTGTCCGTCACCGCGACCATGACGTAGTCGCCGGGCCGCGGCTCGCCGTTGACGTCGACGTCGGTTTCTCCGAGCGAAGCGTTGCGCACCTCGACCGTCAGCTTGCCGCCGTCAGGCAAGGCGTCGCGCGCGTTGAGCACGAGGTTGAGCAGCGCAGTCGTCAGTTGGCCGGGATCGACGCTGGTCAACCACGCGTTCGCCTCGAGTGCGAAAGCGCACTCGATGTGCCCGCCCAGGGTCCGGCGCAGCAACGGCTCCATGTCGCGAACCTTGCTAGCGATGTCGATCTCTCGCGGCCTCAAGGGCTGCTTGCGCGCGAAGGCGAGCAGGCTCTGCGTCAGGTCGGAGCCGCGCTCGGCGGCGGTCGCGATGTCGCCGGCGATCCGGTGCAATTGCTTGTTCCCCACCAGACTGTCGGCAAGATGCTCCGCATTGCCGAGAATGACGGTCAGCAGATTGTTGAAATCGTGCGCCACGCCGCCGGTGAGCTGRCCCATGGCCTCCATCTTCTGGGACTGGCTGAGCTTCTGGTTGAGGTCCGCGATGGCGGCGCGTTGCTGCTGGAGCGACTCGGCGGTGTCGTTGAGCAGGCTCATCAGTCCGCCGAGCTCGCCGCCCGGATGGGGCGGTGG
>NZ_JBFUES010001282.1:0-1794 GCF_056403875.1 Bradyrhizobium sp. P2_E8 | reverse complement strand
GATGTTTCAGCGCGAACAATGCGGCGAGTTTTCCCATCGCGGTCTGCGAGAAGAGGAGCGGCGCGCTGATCCGCAGCCTGCCGCGCGGCTTGTCTCCGCCGGAAGCGATTGCGGCGGCGGTCTCGTCGAGTTCGGCCAGCAACATCCCGGTTCGCTCGTAGAGCGCACGCCCTTCCTCGGTGAGCTTCAGGGCGCGTGCTCCGCGCTCGAACAGACGCAGATCGAGGCTGCTCTCCAGCTCCGAGACCCGGCGGGACAACGTCGCTTTCGGGCGGCCGGTGGCGCGGGCGGCCCGGCCAAACCCTCCGTGCCGGGCGACCAGGTTGAAGTCGGCGAGGGCAAGCAGGTCCATGTGTTCCATCAGCGAGACAACGTGTCTAAATATAGCGTCTATCGGCTCGAATGTGGATCACTAATTTGCGGGTGTCTTCTCAACCCCAACAGGAGTGATCCCCATGACTATCCTCGTTACCGGCGCCACCGGCCGTGTCGGCCGCCACGTGATCCAGCAACTCGTCAAGCGCGGCGCCGATGTGCGCGTGCTGTCCCGTGATCCCGCGAAGGCCGAATTCCCGGCTGGTGTGGAGGTCGTGAAAGGCGACCTGCTCGATATCGCTTCGCTGCGCGCCGCGTTCAGCGGCGTCAGCACGCTGTTCCTGCTCAATGCGGTGACGGGCGACGAATTCACCCAGGCGATCATCACGCTGAACATCGCCCGCGAGGCGGGCGTCGATCGGGTCGTCTATCTCTCGGTGATCCACGCCGATCGCTTCGTCAACGTGCCGCACTTCGCGGTGAAGTTCGGCGCCGAGCGGATGCTCGAGCAGATGGGTTTTGGCGCCACGATCCTGCGTCCGTCCTACTTCATCGACAATGATCTCACGATCAAGGATGTCATCGTCAACCACGGTGTCTACCCGATGCCGATCGGCAGCAAGGGAGTCGCCATGGTCGATGCCCGCGATATTGGGGAGGTCGCAGCGATCGAGTTGATCCGCCATGAGCAAGCTCAGGGCAAGCTGCCGGTCGAAACGATCAATCTGGTCGGCCCCGATACGCTGACCGGTTCGGATGTGGTTAAAATCTGGTCGGAGGTGCTGGGCCGTCCGGTCGCCTATGGCGGCGACGATCCCACCGGCTTCGAGCAGAATCTGGCGACCTTCATGCCGAAATGGATGGCCTATGAAATGCGCCTGATGGCCGAGCGCTTTGTCAGCGACGGCATGATCCCCGGGGACGGTGACGTCGCGCGTCTGACCAGGATCCTGGGCCGTCCCTTGCACTCCTATCGCGACTTCGCGACGCGGATCGCGGCGGCTGCGACAAAGTCGTCCTAACGGAAACAGCAACGAACCCCGGATGTCGCCACGACGCGATCTCCGGGGCTTCGACGTGACCTGCCAATAAAACCACGCTACCCTTTTGGCACAAGAACAAGAGGAAACGCCAATCGTGTACGACTACATTATCGTGGGCGGCGGCTCGGCGGGGTCCGTGCTGGCCCACCGGCTCTCCGCGAAGAGCGCTGGCCGACGCCTTCAAGTCCCATCATCCCGCGACAGAGCCGATCGTCGAGTTCAACCTGCTGTCCGACCGGCGCGACCTCGATCGCCTGATGAGCGGCTTCCGCAAGATGGCGGCGGTGCAAATGAGCGAAGCCGTGAGGAAGGTGACGGACAAGCCGTTCCCGGCCGCCTATACCGACCGCGTCCGCAAGATCGGCGTGGTCAACAACACCAACAGGATTCTGACCACGATCGCCGCGGCCCTGATGGACGGGCCGGCGGCGCTGCG
>NZ_JBFUES010001281.1:0-1797 GCF_056403875.1 Bradyrhizobium sp. P2_E8 | reverse complement strand
CGCTCGAGGTGATACATGCGCTCGAAGGCGGAGGCGACCGAGCGGCCGACCGTCAGCGTGCCGTGGTTGCGCAGGAGCATGTGGTTGTGGTCGCCGAGGTCCTTCTGGAGTCGCGGCCGCTCGTCGTGGTCGAGCGCGATGCCTTCATAGTCGTGATAGGCGAGGTCGTGGGTGACGAGCTGGGCGGTCTGGTTCAGCGGTAGCAGCCCTTCGGCGCTGCTCGACACCGCGGTGCCGTCGAGGGTGTGGAGATGCAGCACGCAGATCGCGTCCTCGCGCACCTCGTGGATCGCCGAATGGATGGTGAAGCCGGCCGGGTTGATGCTGTACTCGCTCTCGGAGAGCTGGTTGCCGTGCAGGTCGACCTTGACGAGGCTCGACGCCGTGATCTCGTCGAACATCAGCCCGTAGGGATTGATGAGGAAGTGATGATCGGGGCCGGGCACGCGCGCGGAGATGTGGGTGTCGACCAGGTCGTCCCAGCCGTACAGCGAGACGAGACGATAGCAGGCGGCGAGATTGACCCGTTGCTGCCACTCGGCCTCCGTCATGTTCGACGGCGCTTCTCTCAGGCGCGCTTCCGCTGGTGACATGGCAAATCTCTCCGAACCTCGTTGTTGCGGGAAGGGAGCGTAGTCGCGGTGATGGCCGGCGGCAAGGCGGTCAAATCGCAGCAGCCAAGCGTAGCCCGCATGGAGCGTAGCGTCATGCGGGKGGGCTCACCAAGGACCCCGGATTTCGCTTCGCTCCATCCGGGCTAAAAGGCAGGAGAAAGAAATTACGGTGCCGGGATCGAGAGCAGGCTGGAAATGCTGCTGCCGCGGATGTCGTAGACGCGGGCGAACACCACGTCGTCGCGCTTGATCTCGACCATGACAGGCGCGGTGAGGCCCTTGCAGTAGAACTCGCCGAGCGTCATCGCAAAATCGGCCGCATTGGAATCCCAGCCGATGGTGAAGTCGGGCCCGAGCGCGACCTGCGCCGGACGCTGCGGACCGCACACCGCGACCTTCCATTTGCGGTTGCGCGGCGGCGCTTCCTGGCGCTCGACCAGCTGCTCGCGCAGCTCGTCCGAGGCCTGCTTCAGCGCGAGGCCCCAATAGTCCAGCATGAAGCGGTCGTCGGCGGCGCGCACGGTGCCGGCGATGTGGTTGAAGTGGGTGTACTGATAGGGATGCAGCCGGATCATCTCGGCGAGCGAGAGCGCAAGGCCGAAGCAGAAGGTGGCGAGCACGACCGGTTGCCAGGTGCGGTGATTGGCGCGCAGGCGCTCCATGGTCCAGGCGAAGGCGACGCCGCCGAGCACCGCCATCGGCGGGATCACGAAGACGAAATGGCGGATGCCGTTGTAGAGCGCGGGCCGCTTCACCATCGCGATCGCGAGCGGCAGGGTCGCGGCGAGCGTCAGCATCAGGAGGATGGTCTTGCGGCGGGCCGGAACCCCGCCGCGCGGCAGCAGCGCGAATGTGCTGACCACGGCGCCGGTCATCAGCACCAGCATCACCTCGGGCAACTGAAGCGCGAACAGCGTCGGCAGATAGGACCAGGGCATGTCGGGCACGGACACGATCGCGCCGTCGAACATCTCCTTCCAGGGCTTCTCGAAGAAGTGCGAGAAGTAGGTCAGCGCCTCGAAGGGATTGCCGGGTTCCATGATCGACCACGGCCAGATCAGGCCCATCACGAGATAGCCGAACACGAGGCCCGGCAGCAGCACGTAGACGACATGAGCGAAGCGGCGGGCCGCCTCGCGAACACCTTCGGTGCGCAGTTCCTCCAGGAACAGCGGGATGAAGC
>NZ_JBFUES010001280.1:0-1799 GCF_056403875.1 Bradyrhizobium sp. P2_E8 | reverse complement strand
GCGCTGATGATCCCCGCCGCCTGGTATGCCGGGCGCGTCGACAGGATTCCGCTGCCGAAGCCGTCCGCCGACGACATCGGCGACGCCACGGCCGCGACGGCGGCGAAGACGGCGTTCGGCAATGCCTCCTTCGTGGTGATGACCTGCGCCTATCTCGTCTGYGGCATGCAGCTTGTGTTCCTGACCACGCATCTGCCGTCTTATCTCGCGATCTGCGGTCTCGATCCGATGCTGAGCGCGCAGACGCTCGGCATGATCGGCGGCTTCAACGTGCTGGGCTCGCTGTTCTTCGGCTGGGCCGGCCAGCGCTGGAACAAGCTCGCGCTGCTGGGCGCGATCTACATCCTGCGCTCGCTCGCGCTCGCCTGGTACTTCATGCTGCCGGCGACGTCGTTCTCGACGCTGCTGTTCGGCGCCATTATGGGCTTCCTGTGGATGGGAGTAGGGCCGCTGGTGGCAGGCGCGGTCGCCGAGATGTTCGGCCTGCGCTGGCAGGCCATGATCCAGGGCCTTGCCTTCATGAGCCACCAGATCGGCAGCTTCCTCGGCGCTTACGGGGGAGGGGTGCTGTATGACGCGCTCGGCTCGTACACGATGGCCTGGCGCATCGGCGTGGCGCTGGGCCTCGCCGGCGGTATCGTGCAGGTCGCATTCGCGCTGATCCGGCCGTCGCAACCGCCGGCGCCGGTGCTGCGGACGGCTTAACCGGACGCGAGCTCACAAGGCTCACGGGTTTGGCGCGCATCGGCGACCCTGGGAGTCGCACGTGGTCCGACGCGGAGCTTCCTGCCTGAACCTCACGCGCGGGTTGATGTCACAATAGGTGTTCGACCGGCCGGACGCCGATGCCAGGCACTGCTCTCTCGTCACATACATGCAGTCGCCGGAATAGCCGAGCTGGCCACCGAAGACGCACCAAGGATAGTCGCGTTCAGCGTTTGCGGCGGACGAAAGCCCCACCAGCATGAAGACAACGAACAAAGCGAGTCGCATTCGACCCTCCATCATCTAAAAGCCGACAGATCATAGAGCATTCTGAAAACAATTGGAGCCTGAAAGGAGCCGGCCCGGCTTTGCTGGCCGTTGCCGCCGGCATTGTCCAGATCGCGTTTGCGCTGATCGGGCCGACTCCGCCGCCCCTGTTGCGAACGGCGTAGCCAGACGGAAGACGCCTGTCAGAGCTTGCTAGGACGCCGCGACGTTCACCTTGACCGAGACGGGAAGCGGAAGGTGCAGTCCCCGAACCAGCGCGTGATGTCGCGATGCCGGCTGTGTTTCCGGAAGCTTCCCGAAATACGAGAGGGTTTGCATCAGCGCGCATCTGACGAGGTGCGAGCCGTGCGGTGCGTAGCACCGCGCGGAGAGCCCGAAGGATGATGTTTTGGGCATCTATATGTTCATGCTGAAATGCAGACGGCTCCTTCTATATCGGGAGCGCGACCGGCGAAGATGTGTCCAAGCGAGTCGACGAGCACAATGCCGGTGCTTATCCGGGGTACACTTTTTCGCGGCGCCCGGTCGTTTTGGTGTGGTCCGAGTATTTCGATCGGATAACTGACGGGATCGCTGTCGAGCGGCAGCTCAAGGGCTGGAGCAGTCAAGACGGAAGCTTTTGTTCGCTCGGACTGGAAATCGGTGAGCCAGTTTGCGCGCCGTTGCGCTGGAGCGCCTAGGCCGAAGAAGTAAGAGGCGATGCGGCTGCCGGGGCCGTTCATCCTTCGAGGCTCTCCAAACGGCGCGTTGCGCCGCTTGGCTCGCACCTCCAGCGACAACGGCTTCGCCGTTGCGCGGGGATGACG
>NZ_JBFUES010001279.1:0-1800 GCF_056403875.1 Bradyrhizobium sp. P2_E8 | reverse complement strand
GCGCGGCATCGCGTCACGGGTGGTCTCGGTGCCCTCGCTCGAGCTGTTGTTAGCGCAACCAGAGGCGAAGCGCGCCGAGATCATCGGCAACGCGCCGGTGAAGGTCGCGATCGAGGCCGCCGTGCGCTGGGGCTGGGATGCCGTGATCGGCCAGGATGGCGAATTTGTCGGCATGCATTCCTTCGGCGCGAGCGCGCCGGCGAAGGACCTTTACAAGCATTTCGGCATTACCGCCGAGGCCGCGGTTAACGCCGTGCTGAAGCGCGTTTCCTGAGAGTTGAGCTTGCCAAAAAAAAGGACTACGTAACGTCCCATATGATCAAGCACCGCCCGGCCGAACCGGGCGTCCGCCCTAAAAAACCCTCGCTGACGCGTTAGCCGCGCGTCCGGCGGGATGACAACGGTCATTGAAGGAGACGAAAGATGGCAGTCCGCGTTGGAATCAACGGTTTTGGTCGTATCGGCCGCAACATCCTGCGGGCGATTGCCGAGTCAGGCCGCAAGGACATCGAGGTGGTCGGCATCAACGACCTCGGCCCGGTCGAGACCAACGCCCATCTGCTCCGTTTCGACAGCGTCCATGGCCGCTTCCCCGGCACCGTCACCGTCGACGGCGACTCGATCAGCCTCGGCAACGGCAAGATCAAGGTGACCGCCGAGCGCGATCCCTCGAAGCTGCCCTGGAAGGATCTCGGCGTCGACATCGCGATGGAATGCACCGGCATCTTCACCGCGAAGGACAAAGCCTCCGCGCATCTGACCGCCGGCGCCAAGCGCGTGCTGGTCTCCGCGCCCGCCGATGGCGCCGACGCCACCATCGTCTACGGCGTCAACCACGACACGCTGACCAGGGATCACATGGTCGTCTCCAACGGTTCCTGCACCACCAACTGCCTCGCGCCGGTGGCCAAGGTGCTGAACGACCTCGTCGGCATCGAGACCGGCTTCATGACCACGATCCACGCCTATACCGGCGACCAGCCGACGCTGGACACCATGCACAAGGATCTCTATCGCGGCCGTGCGGCGGCGATGTCGATGATCCCGACCTCGACCGGCGCCGCCAAGGCGATCGGTCTCGTGCTCCCCGAGTTGAAGGGCAAGCTCGACGGCGTCGCGATCCGCGTGCCGACCCCGAACGTCTCGGTGGTCGACCTCAAGATCATTGCCAAGCGCGCCACCGACGTGAAGGAAATCAACGCGGCGATGAAGCGCGCCAGCGAGCAGCAGCTCAAGGGCATTCTCGGCTACACCAACGCGCCGAACGTCTCGATCGACTTCAACCACGATCCGCACTCCTCGACCTTCCACGAGGACCAGACCAAGGTCCAGAACGGCACGCTGGTGCGCGTGATGTCCTGGTACGACAACGAGTGGGGCTTCTCGAACCGCATGGCCGACACCGCCGTTGCGTTCGCGAAGGTGATCTAAGCAAGGTCTCGTGTCCCGGACGCGGCGCAGCGTGGCCTCACGATGCGCCGCAGAGCCGGGACTCATGTCTCACCCCGCGTAGGTCCCGGTTCGGCACAGCGGCACTTCGCGCCGCAGTGCGCCCGGGACAAGAGAGTGTCCGATGGCAAACAAATTCCGCACCCTCGACGACGTCGACGTGAAGGGCAAACGCGTGCTGCTGCGCGTCGACCTCAACGTGCCCATGGAGAACGGGCGCGTCAGCGACGCAACGCGGCTCGAGCGCGTCGCGCCGACCATCGCCGAGCTCTCGGACAAGGGCGGCAAGGTGATCCTGCTCGCGCATTTCGGCCGGCCGAAGGGACGCGACGCCAAGGAGTCGCTCAAGCC
>NZ_JBFUES010001278.1:0-1800 GCF_056403875.1 Bradyrhizobium sp. P2_E8 | reverse complement strand
GACAGGTCCTGGGCGCGCGTGGCCGTCGTGGTCAGGGTGCCTGCGGAAGCTTCGAGCTCGTTCGATGCCGACGACACGGTGTCCACGATCTCGCCGACCGCACGTTCGAACTGGTTGGCCAGATTTCTCATGTCGGCCTTGCGGCTCTCGGCCTGCCGCGCCTCGACCTCGACCTGCTCGTGGCGCAGGCGCTCGGTCTCGACCATGCTTTCCTTGAACACCTGGATCGCCTTGGCCATGTCGCCGATCTCGTCGCGATTGCCACGGCCCGGGATCTCGACCTTGAGGTCGCCACCGGCGAGAGCACCCATCGCCCGGGTCATCGTGGTCAGCGGTCCGACGATGCTGCGCGCGATCAGGAAGGCGACGAGGCCGCCGAACAGGATCGCAAGGCCGCCGGCGACTTCCTGAATCCAGGTCGTATTGGCAATGACGCCATCGGCGGCCGCGCGCGACTTCTGGTAGTCGGCCTTCAATCCGGTCTCCGCCACCTTGAGCTTGTCGACGCTTTCCCCGATCAGGGGGGCGATACCGTTGCGGTAGATTTCATCGGCCTGGAGGATTGCGGCGGAGGTGGTCTCGAAGGCCGCCTTGTAGGTCGAAAGCGAGCTCTTGATCGGCCCGAATGCGGCCTTGACCTCGTTCGGCAGACCGGCCCCCTCCAGTGACTTGAGCGCTTGCTGCGCCCGGTCGACATTGGTCCTGAAGGTCGCCGGCCCCTTTGCGTCCCGGACGGCGAGGAAGCGCCAGTTTGCGACACGAACCAGCAGGACCTTGGATTCGAGATCGGCGACCGGCGCGGTCACGCTGGTGTCGCCGGTTTCACGCGCGGCCTCGACGAGCTTGCCGGTATTGGCGGTCAGCTCATCGCCGCCGGTGAGCAGAACAGCCTTGCCTTTCGCCGTCTCGGTGACGGCAGCGCCCATGCGCTCCCGCAGCGACTTCATCTTTTCGACGTGACCGATCAGGCCATTGTAGATCTTGAGCCGTTCCTCGGAGACCGTCGACTTGGCCGCGACCTTCAACAGCTCCACCGTCGCCACCTCCCGCTCCGCAGCCTCCTTGAAGGCCGGCTCGTCGGCGTCATAGATGTAGCGAAGATTGGCGCGCCGCAGCGCCTGCAGGTTGATCGAGATTTCCTGAACGCGGGCCGTGTTGTCCGAGAGCGCGGATAGCCGCTCCATCTGGCCCTGAACCGCCCACAAATTCCAGATCGCGACCGCGGCCATGATCAGACCAACGACAACGAGAACCGAAAATCCGGCGTAGAGACGCCCCCGAATTCTGAAACGCAAGCTCGGCATCTTCACCGTCCATCCATAGCAAGAGAGATGGAGTGACCGAACGACTCCCCGACGTCGCAGCGGCCCCCCGCCCAGCCGCAATCACCTTTCGGAGATTCGCGCTGCACGGCGACACCATGAAGAATACTTCTTAATTCAATGCTGCATTTGCCACGCGTGGACTACGGAGGATCGCGCGAAAGATATCGTGGCGATGGCAGGCCCTGCCAGTTCAGCAATCATCTGAACACGAAAGTGGCAATCGAACCTGTCCGGCGCGGCTTGCGTCAGGATGCCGTGCGAGTCGCATGCCCGGCAAAGTTTGTATCGGCGAATTTATCCGGTCATCGAGCAGCTGCCCGCGCCACCATCGCAGGTCCACGCGCATGCGCGTGGACCTTTGCTTTTGAGACGTCCGCGCCGGTCAGGCGGCGTGGACCGAGTTCAGGAATTTGGCGACCTCCTGCTTCAGCCGGTTGCTGTCTGAAGACAGCGAGCGCGCCGCGGAGAGCACCTG
>NZ_JBFUES010001277.1:0-1809 GCF_056403875.1 Bradyrhizobium sp. P2_E8 | reverse complement strand
CCACGCAGGATGATCTGAAGGGCGAGACGGTCGGCGCCCAGGTCGGCACCGCCTTCGTCGATGCGCTGAAGAAGTCCGGGCTGTTCGCCGACGTCAAGGCCTACGACACCATCCCGGACATCCTGCGCGACGTGAACACCGGTCGCCTCAAGGCCGGCTACGCCGACTATCCGATCCTCGCCTACAATCTGAAGCAGGGCGGTTTCCCCGAGGTACGTCTCGTCGATGGCTACAAGCCCGTGACCGTCGGCTCGGTCGGCATTGGCGTGCGCAAGGGCGAGACGGCGCTGCTCGGCAAGATCAACGCTTCGCTGGCAAAGCTGAAGGCCAACGGCACCATCGACAAGATCCTCGAGAAGTGGGGTCAGAAGGCGCAGGGTTGACGACAGAGGCTGGTAAGGCTGTCCGATGAAAGGTTTCTGGCACGACGCGGCCGAGTTCTTCCCGATCCTGATGAGCGGCGTCGCGCTGACGATCATCGTCACCATCGGCTCGCTGCTGCTCTCGACGGTGCTGGGTCTGATCTGGGCGATGATGCGGGTCTCCGGCATCAAGGTGCTGTCGATGCTCAGCGCCAGCCTGATCAACGTGATCCGGGGCATCCCGATCATCGTGCTGCTGTTCTACCTCTATTTCGTGATGCCCGATCTCGGCGTGACGCTCTCCGCGTTGCAGGCCGCGATTCTCGGGCTCGGCATCGCCTATTCGGCCTACCAGGCGGAAAACTTCCGCGCCGGCATCGAGGCGATCGACAAGGGCCAGATCGAGGCGGCGCAGTCGATCGGCATGGGCTGGTGGCTGACGATGCGCCGCGTGGTGCTGCCGCAGGCGGTGCGCATCGTGCTGCCTCCCTACGGCAACGTCATGATCATGATGCTGAAGGATTCCTCGCAAGCATCCACGATCACAGTCGCTGAGCTCGCCCTGCAGGGCAAGCTGATTGCGTCCTCGACCTTCAAGAACACCAATGTGTTCACGCTGGTCGCGCTGATGTACCTCACCATGAGCATTCCGCTGATCCTGCTGGTCCGTCACTTCGAAAAGCGGGCGGGCAAGAAATGATCGAGCTCACTGACGTTCACAAGAGCTTTGGCCAGAACGAGGTGCTCAAGGGCATCACGGCCTCCGTGCAGAAGGGCGAGGTGGTCTGCATCGTCGGCCCCTCCGGTTCCGGCAAGTCGACCATTTTGCGTTGCATCAACGGGCTGGAAAGCTACGACCGCGGCGAGATCAGTGTCGAAGGATTGAAGGTCGACCGCGATGCGCCGTCGATCGTGAAAGTTCGCACCCAGGTCTCGATGGTGTTCCAGCGCTTCAACCTGTTTCCGCATCGCACGGTGCTGGAGAACGTGGTCGAGGGGCCGCTCTATGTGAAGAAGGAGCCGCGTGCGCAGGTGCTCGAGCGCGGCCGCGTGCTGCTTGCCCAGGTCGGCCTCGCTGAGAAAGCCGACGCGCACCCGCCGCAGCTGTCCGGCGGCCAGCAGCAGCGCGTCGCGATCGCACGCGCGCTCGCGATGCAGCCCAAGGCCATCCTGTTCGACGAGCCGACCTCGGCGCTCGATCCCGAGCTCGTCGGCGACGTCCTTGGCGTGATGCGCAAGCTCGCCGACGACGGCATGACCATGGTCGTCGTCACCCACGAGATGGGTTTTGCGCGCGACGTCGCCGACCGCGTGCTGTTCATCGACGGCGGCGTCATCGTCGAGCAGGGGCCGGCCAAATCGGTGCTCAACCAACCCCAGCACCCGCGCACGCAGGATTTCCTGCGCCGCGTGCTGCATCCGCTCTGATCGGTCTTCGCCATGACTG
>NZ_JBFUES010001276.1:0-1810 GCF_056403875.1 Bradyrhizobium sp. P2_E8 | reverse complement strand
GCGATACGCTGCGCGAAGCCCTCGACAACTGCGGTCTTGCCGACGCCAGCCTCGCCGGTGAGGATTGGATTGTTCTGCCGCCGACGCATCAACACGTCGATCAGTTGGCGGATTTCTTCGTCCCGGCCAAGGATCGGATCCATCTCGCCCGATTTGGCCTTGGCGGTGAGATCCTGGGAGAACCGGTCGAGCGGCGTCGTCCCCTTGGGACCCGCTTGGGCCGCGCCTTCCGTGCCGGCGCCGACCAGGCCCGAACCGTCCATCGGCCGCATGGTCTCCTCGTCGGAGCCGGCCCAGACGGCGCGGCGCTCCGCGGCCAGTGCGTCGACGTTGACCTTGGAAAATTCCTGCGAGAGGTTGTTCAACGTGCGACGAATATCGTTCGATTTCAGGCCTGCCACAAGCAGATGACCGGTACGGATCTGGGTCTCGCCAAAGAAGAGCGTGGCATAATGCCAGCCCCGATCGAGCAGATCGATGACCGAATTGGCGACGCCCGGCATGTCGGTTTCGTTCTTACGAAAGCCATTGATCACGCCGGCAAGGTCCGACAACAAGCGTGCCCGGTCGAGCTTGTAATGATCGACCGAGAGGCTGAGATCGTTGCGTTCCTGCTGCAGGATATGAAACAGCCAGTGCGCAAGCTCGACGTTGCGATTGCCGGCGCTCTTTGCGTGGCGCAGGGCCTGTATGAAGGCATCATAGCCGGCCCGGTTCAGCTTGCCCGTTACAGCTTCAATGCTGATGTCGGTCACGGCGGCTCCTCCTGCTCAATTCCTCCGCGGATGCTTGCCATCATGCGGAAATCGCTTCAAATTCCATAGCATTAGGCGATCAGCGCGATGGATAGGTTCAAACCGCCGCGGCATTGGCTGCGGCACTCCGGCGGGCTCTCAATCGTTCGCCGAGCTGAAAGCGGGCATCGCGGCGATATTCTTCCGTCGAAGTCCAGTTCGGCGAGACCCAGGTGGTCCATCCAAGTCGTCCACTCTGTCCCAGCCTGACCGGTACGACCTCGCCAGCAGGAATGGCGAGCTCCACCTCCCATTCCAGTTCGTCGCCAACATAGAAGAAAACGGCGTCGGCCAATGGCGCCGACAGGTTGGGCGTTTCGGTCGGCAGGAATTGTTCGTACTGAGCAAAAGTTCTGACAAAGACCCGAACTCTGATCTTGTCCTCGACGCTGAACACACGCGAGCCGAGAAGGGCGTCCTGGCCGAGCCTCGCATGCGTTCCGCCGAGCCGGCTGCAGTGACTTGGGTCGAATGAGAGCCAGGTGCCGACGAATTCGTCGATCTCGACCTTGACGTCGAACAGTCCTTGCAAGAACCGCGTCAACCGTGATGCACACTTTGCCCTGGGCGCGACCAGTCCAGCGAAGCTGAGCTTCGCCATGTCCGGAACCGCATCGCGATCGGCGAAAACATCGGAGCCCAAGCCGGCGAAGGAGCCGACATAGGCAATGAAGCGATCGTCCGCCGGGCGGTCATGCTGCGCGATCGGGCGCGCGTCGGCCCAGGCACGAAAGAAGAGTTGCAGGAAGCGTCCGTTGAGGAGGTCGAGAAAGCGGGGGAAGGCGTCATCCCGCATCAGCCACCAGCTGAGGCTTTCATCGGTGGTGGCAAGGGGCAGGGCGCCCTGCGGGCCGARGAGGCCGAGAAATTTGACGAGTATCCTGAGCCGGCCACCCTGGTCGTCCACCGCCGCGAGGTTCGAGGCGGGGAACTCCAGATAAGGCACCTGGCCGAGGTCGACATATTCGTCGCGACGCGCGGCACTGTCGCCGATCCGCGGTCGATCCGGGTTGGCG
>NZ_JBFUES010001275.1:0-1816 GCF_056403875.1 Bradyrhizobium sp. P2_E8 | reverse complement strand
GCGTTGGTTGGCCCTGACGGCATCTTGGGTGCTTTTGGCGTGTTGGGAGAGCCCGTCGCACTGGTTCACGCGGTCGTGTTGGTGCCGGGTGTGGCTCTGCAGGTCGAAGCTGCCCGCCTTCGCGCTCTCGCACAGCAGAGTGTCGAGTTCCGGGATGGCCTGACGCGTCACAGTCAGGCCCTGTTCGTTCAGGCCCAGCAATCCGTGGGCTGCAATGCATCCCACACCGTCGAGGCGAGATTGGCGCGATGGCTCTTGCGTGTTCGGGATCTATCCGGCAGCGACCGCTTCAAGCTCACGCAGGAATTGATGGCCGAGATGATCGGGGTTCGCCGGAACAGCGTCTCGTTCGTCGCCCATGCTCTCCAGGAAGCGAACGTCATTCGATTCAGCCGCGGTCACATCGAGATCGTCAACGCCGCCGAGCTCAACAAGGCCACCTGCGAATGCTACCGTGCGGTGAAGCTGCAATACAAGCGGCTTCGTTTTTCCGACTGAAGAACGATCCGCGGAGCGAGCAAGCTCACCCGTATCTCAGCTTCATCACCAGAATGCCGCCGGCGAGCAGCATGGTGACGGCGTTCGAGGCGATCAGCGGGGCGTCGCCGCTGAGCAGGCCGTAGGCGAGCCAGAGCGCCAGGCCCAGCACCATGACCAGGAACATGCCGAGCGAGATATCCTCGGTCGAGCGGGTCTTCCAGAGCTTGATGAATTGCGGCGCGTAGGCGACGGTGGTGCAGGAGGCTGCGGCAAAGCCGATCAGCTTGATCAAGAACGGGTCCATGCCGATCCTATAACATGGATTCGGCGCGCCCTTAGCCGGTATGCGCTAGGCGCGGCGTGATTCGATCAGGCTCCGATACAGCGCCGCATAGTCCCCGGCGCGG
Organism: Bradyrhizobium sp. P2_E8; assembly: GCF_056403875.1. Lineage (NCBI taxonomy): Bacteria > Pseudomonadati > Pseudomonadota > Alphaproteobacteria > Hyphomicrobiales > Nitrobacteraceae > Bradyrhizobium > Bradyrhizobium sp. P2_E8. The sequence goes on along the minus strand of NZ_JBFUES010001275.1, from coordinate 929 downwards.
TTGCGCCATGAGACGTCGGTCGCAAGGCCGTTTCGTTGCAGGCGCCGCCAGGTCAGCTTGTCGTGGAAGGCCGTGTTGGCCTTGCGTAGCGTGCCGGCGAGGGCATCCGCCGTGACGGGTGCGAACTTGAAGCCGGTGGCATCGCGGCCGGACGCGTCGGCTTCGCCGATGTCGACGATGGTATCCTCGAGACCGCCGACGCGGGAGACGATCGGCACGGCGCCATAGCGCAGCGCGCAGAGCTGGGTCAGGCCGCACGGCTCGAATCGCGACGGCACGATGAGCGCGTCCGAGCCCGCCTGAATCAGATGAGCGAGGATCTCGTCGTAGCCGATCACGACCCCGATCCGGCCAGGATTGGCGCGTGCCGCCGCCTGGTAGCGGTCCTGAAGATCGCGGTCGCCGCTGCCGAGCAGTGCGAGCTGCATGCCTTCGCCCAAAATGGTCGGAATGGCCTCGAGCAGGAGATCGAGCCCTTTCTGCCAAGACAGCCGGCTGATGACGCCGAGCAGGGGGGCTTCGTCCGCGGAATCGAGATTGAATTGTTGCTGAAGCACCGCCTTGTTCGCAGCCCGGAATGCGAGGTCTTCCGCACTGAAGCGATAGGCGATGTGCGAATCGGCCTGCGGATTCCACACCGCGATGTCGATGCCGTTGAGGATCCCGCTCAATGCGCCCGCGCGTGCGCGCAAGAGGCCGCCGAGCCCCATGCCGCCCTCGTCGCTCTGGATCTCCCGCGCATAGGTCGGCGACACCGTCGTGATGCGATCGGCGAATTGCAGGCCGGCCTTCAGGAAGCTGATGTCGCCGAAATATTCGAGGCCGTTGACGTCGAGGGAGCTCCACGGCAGGCCGATCGCACTGATCAGCTCGGGAGCGAACTTGCCCTGATAGGCCATGTTGTGGATCGTCATCACGGTGCCGGGCCG
>NZ_JBFUES010001274.1:0-1817 GCF_056403875.1 Bradyrhizobium sp. P2_E8 | reverse complement strand
GCTGCTGATTGGCGCCGTTCACCACCAGGGACGTGTCCTGATTGTAGACCACCGGATAGCCCTGGCCGCCATTGAAGCTCATGCGACGGCCGCGCTGGTGGAACAGGGACTTGGCCTCGGCTTGCGTCAGCTTGCCGGCGGTCACCTCGTCCTGGAGCGATTGCGCGTAGTTGTAGAGGAGCTCCACCGCGGTCCGCATCAGCTGGACGCGGTCTTCCATCATGCGGCTCTTGCTGAGGACGGTCGATACCCCGATGATGGCCGTGACCGTGAGCGCCGCGAGGCAGACCATGCTGGCCAGCTTGGTGCGGATCTTCAGATGACTCAGCAGCCTCATCGCAGCCTCTACGGAATGGTTATTATTGCTCGCACCGGTAGCATGAAGTTCTTACCAATCATGAATGGAGGCATGCGGCGGCCTGCCGCGCGGAACGGCGTTCGCAGGCTTGTGCGCAACCGTGCAGGCATATCGCCGTGCGCCGGGAGGCGCCGCTTCATGTGCCGGAGAAAATCGATCTTGGACTTTGGTGGCTACAGAGCCTGACTGGACCTGCAATGAATCGATTCGTTCATCGCATCATCATGTCCGTGCTGCTCGTCGCGGCCCTCGTTCTCATCTGGAACGTGCTGGGGGCGCGCTAGGACGGCACCGGCAGATCTGCGGGTGCCGTCCTGCTTGCGGGTCGATCCTCGGGCGCGTCAGCGCCGGGCGTAAGCGCCATCCGATGCGTCGCTCTCCTTGCCCATGACGGCATCGACGCTGATCGAGCCGCCCCCGGCTGCCGAGAGATAGAGGCAGGCGAAGCAGAACAGGATCGCGGCGGTACCGCCATTGAGCAGCGGCAGGAACACCGGCGAGCCGGTCTTGAGCATGTGGCCCATGAAGTAGGCGAAGGCCATTTCGCCCGACAGGATGAACGCCGTGAGCCGCGTGAACAGGCCGAGCATCAGGGCTGCGCCGAGCACCAGCTCAAGCGTGCCGGCCGCGTAGATCAGCGGCGGAATGTCGGCGAAGTAGGGAAGCGCCGGAAACTTGAACAGTTTTGCGATGCCATACTGGAACAGCAGCAGTCCGGTGACGAAACGAAACAGGCTCAGCAGAGCCGGTTGATAGCGAGAGAGATAGTTGAAGTTCATGATTTGCGCCCTTCCATCCACAATTCCCAAGCGACTTGAATCGCATTCGGTTCCACCCTGCAAGCCGTAGGCGCGTAATCCGCGCTGACTTTTTCGTCATGTCGGACAAAACGCCGCAGAGCCCGGCGAGTTCGGATTATTCGCGAGTGGCCATGTCGCGCGCGCCCGTAATTTCCCGGTGGCGCGGAGGGGTGCAGGTTACCTCGGACATACCTACCGCCGCAAGGCAGGGACAACCAGGAATGGAATCATCCCGAGCACCACGCTCGCAAGTGCGAAGGCGAGCAACGCGTTGTAGCCGTGGGTCGCGTCGTGGATCAGGCCGCCGCTCCAGGAGCCGAACGCCGAGCCAAGGCCACTGCCGATCGAGATGGTGCCGTAGATGGTGCCGATCCGCTTGCCGTGAAAGATCCGCATCGCGGTCGCGCTGATCAGCGGGCCGCGCGAGCCCATCATGCTGCCGAAGCAGACGACGAAGCCGGAGAGCACCAGGATGTTGGGGAAGTATTGCAGCAGCCAGAGCAGGGCGATGCCGAGAATCGAGATCGCGTAGCTCAACAGCACGGCCGGCCGGCGCCCGATCAGGCCGTCGAGCGCGGAGACCCCCAACATGCCGAACACCAGCACGACGCCGGAGAAGCCCCAGGCCGTCGCGGCCTGGAGCGGCGGGAAGCCTGCGT
>NZ_JBFUES010001273.1:0-1819 GCF_056403875.1 Bradyrhizobium sp. P2_E8 | reverse complement strand
CGTTTGAGATCTGCTATGCCCTTAGCAGCGGCGCAAACGCCATATGTCCGGAATGCGGAGTCGGACCTACAGCGATCACGGCACGCTTGGCTTTAGAGTGCAATTAATGGTAGGCTTCAAAGATTAAGGTCAACTGGGCGTCGTGTTGAGCCGCTGAATTTTCCTTAGGTTCGACGAGCGCTTGTCTCCCCTTTGGACCAAAGTGAGGAGTTCGCCATGAAATCGACCCGACGATCATTCGTAAACGGCGCGGCTGCGGCCARCTTGGCATTCACGGTCCTCAACGGAATGCCCCTGCCTGCATACGCACAAGCAGTCACTCCTGAGGAAGCGCGGCAGATCGCCGAGAGCGCATATATCTACGGCTATTCGCTCATCACGACCTATGTCACCCAGGTTCAGATGAGCAATGTGCCAAAGGTTGAAGGGCTTACGGCGCCGACCGGACAGTTCATCAACGTTCCACGCTATCCGCCGGCCGATTATCGTGGCGTTTCGGCGCCAAATGCGGACACACTTTATTCTCTGGGTTGGCTCGACCTCACTGAACCGCAGGTGTTCAGTCACCCAGAGATGGGCAATCGGTTCTATTTGTTCGAGCTGACCGACCTTTGGATGTCGGATTCCGAGTCATCGCCGAGCAGACGCACGGCTGACGGCAAGGCCGCCAACTACCTGTTCACCGGGCCTGGCTGGAAGGGCGAGGTACCGGCAGGCATGACGCAGTTTCCTATGGCAACGCGCTACATGGTTATTCTGGGCCGAACTTATGCCGATGGCACCGAACAGGATTACAAGGCAGTCAACGAGTTGCAGGCACAGTACAAGATCACGCCGCTTTCTTCATGGGGCAAGCCGTATACACCTGCCGCGCCACCGGTGAATCCGAATCCCGGCTTCAGCATGACCGACAAGCCGCAACCGCTCATCATAGCTCTGGGAACGGAGGGATATTTCGATCTCATGGCGAAGCTAATGGGTGGGGATGCACCGCCAGCGGCGGGAGATGGCCCCATCCTCGCGAGCATGGCGAAGATCGGTATCGTACCCGGCAAGCCGTTTGAGATGAGCAGGCTCGATCCTGCTGTGCAGGCCGCATTGAAGGACATTCCGCAATCAGCCCTGAAAAAAATTGAAGACAACAAAGCAGCCTTGGGCGAGATCATGAACGGCTGGGTGGTGACAAAGGGGCTCGGTACCTACGGCCCCGACAGCTACATGAAGCGCGCTGTGGTGGCGGCATTCGGCTGGCCCGCCAACCAGCAGCGGGATGCCGTCTATCCCTACACCGAGACTGATTCGACGGGACAGAAGCTGACGGGCGCAAACAAGTACACCTTGACCTTCGCCAAGGACGCGACGCCGCCGGTCAACGGCTTCTGGTCGATCACCATGTACATGATCGACCAGGGCTGGTGGTTCGTTCCCAACCCGCTGAACAAATTTACCGTCAGCCTGCGCGACAATCCAAAGTTCAACGCCGATGGTTCGCTGACGCTTTACTTCCAGAATGAATCGCCGGGTAAGGACAAGGAGGCGAACTGGCTTCCGGCTCCGAAGGGCGAGTTCATTCCGATGCTGAGGATGTACTGGCCGAAGGATGAGTCGCCTTCGATCCTGAACGGCTCGTGGAAGCCCCCGGCGGTGCAAAAAGCCAGCTAAACATGTACCGCGCTGGCGCCCACGCACCGGTGCGGTATTTCCCAGCTGCGCAGTTCAATCGGAGACAAGTTCGACGTCCGAGTTGGGTCAAAACGCGAAAAACTCAACGTGAGAAAATCTGGTCCGCCATGCCTCCACGAGCGGACCTCGTGGAGGG
>NZ_JBFUES010001272.1:0-1819 GCF_056403875.1 Bradyrhizobium sp. P2_E8 | reverse complement strand
CCTTGTAGCTGTTGCCGGAGCGTTGCATCGAATAGAGCTTGTACATTCTGGGAGTTCTAAACCGAGGACGGGAAGGCGCGGCGCTTGTTGCCCCGCACCGCGGCTAAACAATGATGCCGATGCGAATCCGCCGCAAGAGCCAGCCAATAGAAAAACTCGAAAACCCTACCGCACTGCAACGCCGCGGAAGATCATTTCCACGCGACGACGCAAATCAGATCACGCTTGCGTCAACGTGGGCGACGCATTGCGCCGTGCATTCGTGTGAGATCGCTGAGCGATCCAGTCGGGGTAGGGCGTTGACGCCTCCGCAATCGTCATGGCCGGGCTTGACCCGGCCATCCACGCCTTGCCGCGCGGCACGAAGAATGTGGATACCCGGGACATAGGCGAGCGAAAGCGACGCCGTCCTTCGGACGGCTATGCCCGGGCATGACGACGGTCTGATTTCATGACGGCCAACACGCAAAATTGCTCTGAGGACAGGCCTTGCCGGATATGAGGGATTCGGACGGCAAAGTGACGGAATATTGCGGGAAATCGCGCGTCGAAACGCGGAATCCGTAAACTTTTGCGAGATCGGGCCGAAGTTTCTTGCGGCGCAGCGGCACACGTTTTAGGGTGGCTCCATTCCCACAATCAGAGTCGTGACGACCCATGGGTTCACGACGCTTGTCAGGAGATGACGATGTCCTTCCTTGCCGCTGCGCTCGACCGTGTGAAGCCGTCCRCGACCATCGCGGTCACGGATAAAGCACGTGCGCTGAAAGCGGCGGGCCGCAACGTCATCGGCCTCGGCGCCGGCGAGCCCGACTTCGACACGCCCGCCAACATCAAGCTGGCGGCGATCCACGCCATCGAGGCCGGCAAGACCAAGTACACCGCGGTCGACGGCATCCCCGAGCTGAAGGAAGCCATCATCGCGAAGTTTCAGCGCGAGAACGGCGTCGTCTACAAGCCGAACCAGATCATCGTCGGCACCGGCGGCAAGCAGGTGCTCTACAACGCGCTGATGGCGACCATCAATCCGGGCGACGAGGTGATCATCCCCGCGCCATACTGGGTCAGCTATCCCGAGATGGTGGCGCTCGCCGGCGGCGAGCCGGTGCCGGTGGTCTGCACCGCGGCGACCGGCTTCAAGCTCGGGGCCGAAGCGCTCGAGCGCGCGATCACGCCGAAGACCAAATGGGTGATCCTGTGCTCGCCGTCGAACCCGACCGGCGCTGCCTACACCCGCGCCGAGCTGAAGGCGCTCACCGATGTGCTGGTCAAGCACCCGCATGTGTGGGTGATGACCGACGACATGTACGAGCACCTCGTCTATGACGACTTCCAGTTCACCACCGTCGCGCAGGTCGAGCCCAGCCTCTACGACCGCACGCTCACCGTGAACGGCGTGTCGAAGGCCTATTGCATGACCGGCTGGCGCATCGGCTATGCCGGCGGCCCGGCCCAGCTCATCAAGGCGATGTCGACCATCCAGTCGCAGTCGACCTCGAACCCGTGCTCGATCGCACAGTGGGCCTCGGTGGAGGCGCTGAACGGTCCGCAGGATTTCATCCCCGCCAACAACAAGGTGTTCAAGGAGCGCCGCGACCTCGTCGTCTCCATGCTCAACCAGGCGAACGGCATCGAGTGCCCGCGCCCCGAAGGCGCGTTCTACGTCTATCCGTCCTGCGCCGGCACGATCGGCAAGAAAGCGCCGTCGGGCAATTTGATCTCCAACGACGAGCAGTTCGTCACCGAGCTGCTGGAGACCGAAGGCGTCGCCGTGGTGCAGGGCTCGGCCTTCGGCCTCGGCCCGGCGTTCCGCATCTCC
>NZ_JBFUES010001271.1:0-1822 GCF_056403875.1 Bradyrhizobium sp. P2_E8 | reverse complement strand
CTCCCGGCACAGCGCCTCGACGTCGGCCAACGTTGCGTGACCATACTTTTCGGGCTCGCGCGTCCCCAGCATGTTGAGGTTCGGCCCGTTGAGGACGAGGATCGTGTCGGTTGCAGGTTCGGCCATTCCAATCCCGTAATCGGTGTTTCGGCGTGGCGGGGTTATAGGTAACAAAGCGCCCTAGGGGAAGCCTTGAAGGACCTCCCAGAGGCCTTCAGGCACCTCATCCGGGGTGCAAAAACCTGTGCGGAAGCTACGGAAATTGCTTGTTAACCAGCCCAAAGCATGGCTGCCGGCGGAACGCAAAGGGGCGGGCATTGCTGCCCGCCCCCTGAGGTTGCCGGCATCCGGCCTTAGACGTCGAGGACCGCGACGATCTCATAGGTGTTCGGATCGATGATCACGATCTGCTCGCGGACCAGCACGTAGCGGTAGCTGCGCCACTCCGGATAGATCGTCACGACGCGGGACGGCAGGGCGTGCAGTTCGATGCCCTCGCGCGGCACGCGGGTGCCGACCGAGATCGCGAAGTTCACGTTGGTCACGGGGGCCACGCGCTCCTCGCGGATCACCGACGTGATCTGGGTCCGCTGCTCGGTCGAGAGCTTGGCGGCGGCGCCGGCCTGGCCGACCGTCGTCGTTGAGGACGAGGTCGAGCTCTTGCCCTCGGCCTTCATGTCGGTCGAGGTGCCCGAGGCCGGACGGTTCTCGGCGTTGCTCTTGGTGGACGTGCCGGCCTTGTTGTCCTCCGCCTTCATGTCCTTGTGGTCCTTGGCGCCGGACTTGGTCGTATCCTGGCTCATGCTCTTGGACTTGTCCTGCTGCGACTTGTCCATCTGACCCTGCGCGCGTTCGTCGGTGCGCTGGCCCTTGGTCGCGCCGGCCTTGTCCTCGGCGGCGTTCTTGTGCATCGCGCCGCCCGAGCGCTCGTCCTTCATTGCACCCGGCGACTTCTCCTCCGCGGCCGCACCCGGCTTCGCGGTGCTGGCGCCGCCAGCCTGACCGACGGTGCCCTTTTCCTTCGTCACGGAGTCTTTGCCCGTGGCGCCGCGCTCGGCCGCACCGCCCGACGGCTGTGTTTGCTGCGCGGGCTGCGCACCGGCGCCGCCGCTGTCGCGGTTCATGGTGCCCTGTGCGTTCGCCAGTCCGGTGCCGGCGACGAGTGCGAGCGCGGCAGCCGAGATCATAAAGCGGTTCAACATTGAATTTCTCCTCACGTGTCTATTTGCGTCATTGCCCGCGCCAACAACGAAAGGAGATATCGGTTGTTCCGGAACATCGGCGGTTCCGCGGCATTTGTTTGTTGAATGCCAGATGAATGATTGTGCCRGATCGCGCCACGGTTTGACCCAGCAAAAAGGCCGGCTTTTCAGCCGGCCTCGTTGCATGCGTGAATTGTGAAGCGCGTGATCAGCAGGTCGCCTTGCCGCAGCGGGCAACGCCGATCTTCTCCTTGAGGCCTTCGAGGCCGATGGCGCCGATCACGATCTGCTTGCCGATCACGTAGCTCGGCGTGCCGTTCATGCCCATCGCCTCGGCGAGCTTGAAGTTCTCCTCGATCRTGGCGCGCACCTCGGGGCCGGCGAGATCCTTCTCGATTTTCGCGGTGTCGAGACCGGCCTCCTTGGCCGCTTGCAGCGCGCGCGCCTTGTCGGCCGCGCCGCGGCCGCCGAGCAGCTTCTGGTGGAAGTCGAGATATTTCTTGCCGGTGGGATCCTGCATGCGCACGGCGACGGCGACCTGGGCGGCCTCGACGGAGCCCTGGCTCAGCACCGGAAACTCCTTCAGCACGACCTTCAGCTTCGGATCACTCTTCATGAGG
>NZ_JBFUES010001270.1:0-1822 GCF_056403875.1 Bradyrhizobium sp. P2_E8 | reverse complement strand
GCCCTTGACCTTGCCGCCACTCGCGCCGACGAGATTGTTGAAGGCGTCGTCGCCGCTCTCGGCATAGCCTGCGTTGAATCCCGCATAGAGACCCGTCCACGAATACACCGGCTGCGGTGCCGTATAGGCGGAGGCGGGCGCTGCGTAGCGCGGCGACAGGTCGGCAGCGCAGGCGCTGCCTGCGCCGAACGCGGCGGCAAAGGGCAGGGCGCGCATCGTGCGGCGTAAGGCGGCTTTTGCAGTCATAATTCACAGTCTCCCACTTGGCCGCGTCCCTTCGGGAGCAGCGCCTGTCCAACCCTGATCGGGGAATGCGATGGTTATAAACCGACTAGGCGGTTTGTAAATAGCGCAAATGCCACACGGGGGCGCTTTCGCGGCACCCGCTGAAGTCGTGGCCTGGATGGGGCGCAGCCCGCGCGACCGAGCCTGTCGGCAGGCGGGCGGCGGCTCGCGTGGGCAGTCTAGTCGACCGCCATCCGCGCGCGGCGGGGGCTGCTCTGGAGCTCCGGATAGCCGGTGAGCATCAGCTTGTCGGCGCGCACGCCCCAGCTCTCCAGGCGGTCGAGGAAGCTCATGCCGAGCAGATTGGTCTTCATCTGTCCGCGCTGCACGACGAGGGCCGGCACCGATTTCTCGACGAGGTGGCCGACGGCAAGGCGGTCGAGCGTCAGCCGGGCCGCCTTGGTGTGGCCGCCCGCGGTCTCCAGGTCGACGTCATATTCAAGCATCTCGAGCGGCAGCCCGATGGCTTTCGCGGTTTCCCAGGTCAGCACCACGGAGGTCGCACCGGTGTCGATCACCATCGGTGCGGCGACGCCGTTGATCTTCGCGCGCAGCGCGAATTCGCCGCCCTGGCCGCGGTGGATCTGCACGGCGGGGGCCGGCGCGGCGGTCTGGGCGCGGAAGATGTGCGAGACCTTGTGGCTCGCGCGCGCGATCTGATCGGGATCGCCATAGGCGACGACGGCACCTGCGGTGCCGGCGAGCATGACGAGAACGAGCAGGAAGCGGATCATCGCGCACCTCCATATGCGCGCGGGCCGGTCAGGCGCGTTTCTGCGATCCCGCGATCGGCGCAAGTCCGGCCTCCGCCATGCGCGCCGGTAGTAGCGCCATGACCGAGAGCCGTTCCGCGCTTTCCATGGCGTGCCAGCGCGCGATCTCCGGCAAGGTGCGGCCGCAGCCGAAGCACAGCTTGGTCTTGGGATCGATCATGCAGACGGCGACGCACGGCGTTTCTTTGCTCATTGGGGTATAGTGAGGGATCGTCGGGCATTTCTGCAAGCATATCGTTAAGAGCCCGTGCCTGCGCTCATGATTGGCTTGTGGCGCGGCCGGCGCTTCTCGTCAGGCACGAGGGAGCCCTCCGGCTGGAGCGGTGGAGAATCATCCGACAGCGGCGCCAGCGCGCTCATCACGCGCTCCGGCGGGAAGGTGACGATCACCTCGGTGCCGATGCGCAGCTTCGATTTCAGCGTGAACGTGCCGCCATGCAGGTCGATCAGGTTCTTGGCGATGGGCAGGCCAAGGCCCGCGCCCTGTTCGGCCGATTTGATCGAGTTGGAGCCCTGGCCGAAGGAAGCGAGCACGACCGGAATCTCGTCCTCGGGGATGCCGGAGCCGGTATCCCTGACCGAGAGATATTGTCCGCCCGAAGCCGTCCAGCCGGCCTTGAGCCAGATCTCGCCGCCCTGCGGCGTGAACTTGATCGAGTTGGAGAGCAGGTTGAGCACGACCTGGCGGATCGCGCGCTCGTCGGCCCAGAGCCGCGGCATGGCCTGCTCGAACACCTCGTGGATGGTGATGCCGCGGCTCGATG
>NZ_JBFUES010001269.1:0-1825 GCF_056403875.1 Bradyrhizobium sp. P2_E8 | reverse complement strand
CGTTTGAGGGGCAGGACCGGTGAGTTGCTTCCGGGCCCGGCGAAGGACTAGAACGAGAGCCGTCAAACAAGAACATAGACCGGCGCGCGATCGTCGGCCCCCGGGAGGACGCCATGCAGCTGGAGAGTGAAGACAGGATCGATCTTGCCGGCCTCGTCGCCGATCTCAACAGCCTGCTGCGGCTGAAGACGACGGTAATCGGCATGAAGCTGTTCGCACGCGCCGCGGACATGGAGGCGATCCCGAAAATCCGGCGGCCGAACGCGATCCACACCACCGACCAGATCGTCAGCATGGCCGCGCGTCTGGGCTGGACCGTCGGCATCACCGCCGACGATCTCGTAGGTAGCCAGTGCCGCGCGGTGATCGGCCTGGCGCCGCAGGACGACAAATGGCTCGCCGGCGAAAATTACGTAGGGGTCTGGCACGGCACGGCCGAGGACGCACGCAAGCGCCAGGAGGCGCTCGACGTGGTGCCGTTCGGGCACTATCAGGCGCTCGCGGTCAGCCCGCTCGCCAGCGGCCGGCTCGATCCGCCCGACATCTGTCTCGTCTATGCGACGCCCGGGCAGATGATCATCCTGATCAACGGCCTGCAATATACCGGCTACAAGAAGTTCGAATGGGGCGTGGTCGGGGAGACCGCTTGCGCGGATTCGTGGGGGCGGGCGCTCAAGACCGGGGAGCCCAGCCTGTCCTTGCCATGCTATGCCGAACGGCGCTATGGCGGCGTGCCGGACGAGGAGATGCTGATGGCCCTGAAGCCCGAGCATCTCGCCAAGGCGACCCTGGGCATGAAGGCGCTGGCGAAGAACGGCCTGCGCTATCCGATTCCGCCCTATGGCATTCAAAGCGACGTCCGTGCCGGCATGGGCGTGAGTTACGCGAAAAAGTAAAGGCCAGTCATGAGCTCTGCGAAATTCGACATCGTCGTCTACGGTGCGACCGGCTTCACCGGCCAGCTCGTCGCCGAATATCTGGCGGCGCACTACAAGGACGACAAGGCGCTGAAATGGGCGATGGCGGGCCGCAGCCTCGACAAGCTGAAGTCGGTGCGCGAGGCGATCGGCGCGCCCGCGGATACGCCGCTGATCGTGGCCGATGCGTCCGATGCCGCCTCGCTGAAGGCAATGGTCGCACAGACCAAGTCGGTGATCACGACGGTCGGCCCGTATCAACTCTATGGCGAAGCGCTGCTCGCGGCCTGCGTCGCCGGCGGCACGGACTATTTCGACCTCTGCGGCGAGCCCGTCTGGATGCGRCAGATGATCGACAAGTACGAGGCGGCGGCCAAGGCGAGTGGCGCGCGCATCGTGTTTTCCTGCGGCTATGATTCCGTGCCGTTCGAGCTCGGCACGTTCTTCGTGCAGGAAGAGGCCCGGCGCGTGTTCGGCGCGCCGGCTGCGCGCGTGAAGGGGCGTGTGCGCGACATGCGCGGCACGCTGTCGGGCGGCACCGCGGCCAGCGCCAAAGCGACCTTCGATGCGGTCGCCAAGGATCTCAGCCTTGTCGCCATTCTCAACGATCACTTCGCGCTGACGCCCGGCTTCACCGGCCCGAAGCAGCCGAAGGGCAACCGAGCAGGTTATGAGGAGGATCTGCAGTCCTGGACCGCGCCGTTCATGATGGCGCTGATCAACACGCGCAACGTCCATCGCTCCAACATGCTGATGGGCTTTCCCTACGGCCGCGAGTTCGTCTACGACGAGATGGTCCTGACCGGCCCCGGCGAGAAGGGCGAGGCCAATGCGAAGCGCGTGATGGCCGCCAACGCCGAGAAGACCGGTCCGAATGCGCCGAAACCGGGCGAGGGGCCGTCGAAGGA
>NZ_JBFUES010001268.1:0-1827 GCF_056403875.1 Bradyrhizobium sp. P2_E8 | reverse complement strand
CACCGTGGTGACGCACACCTTCTCCAAGATCCACGGCCTCGCCGCGCTGCGCATCGGCTGGATGTTCGGCCCCGAGCACATCATCGACGCGGTCAACCGCATCCGCGGTCCGTTCAACGTGTCGACGCCGGCGATGTATGCCGCGGTCGCCGCGATCGAGGACACCGCGCATCAGACGATGTCGAAGCAGTTCACCGAGACCTGGCGCAATTGGCTCACCGAGGAGATCGGCAAGCTCGGGCTGAAGGTGACGCCGAGCGTCGCCAATTTCGTGCTGATCCACTTTCCGACCGAGAAGGGCAGGACCTCGGACGAGGCCGACGCCTTCCTGACCAAGCGGGGCCTCGTGCTGCGGGCGCTGAAGAACTACGGCCTGCCGCATTCGCTGCGCATGACCATCGGCACCGAGGAGGCCAACCGCCTCGTCGTCGACGGTTTGCGCGACTTCATGGCCGGCAAATGAGCGCTACACCGCACTTCCAGCGCGTCGCCCTGATCGGCTTTGGCCTGATCGGCGGCTCGATCGCGCGCGCCGCGAAGCTCCAGGGCCTGGCCGGCGAGATCGTCACCACCGCGCGCTCGGAGAAGACGCGCGCCCGCGTGCTCGAGCTCGGCATCGTCGACCAGGTCGTGGCGACCAATGCGGAAGCGGTGAAGGATGCCGACCTCGTCATCCTCTGCATTCCCGTCGGCGCCTGCGGACCTGTGGCGCAGGAGATCGCCGCGCATCTGAAACCCGACGCGATCGTCTCCGACGTCGGCTCGGTCAAGGGCGCGATCGTCAGGGACATGGCGCCGCATCTGCCGAAGACCGTTCATTTCGTGCCGGCGCACCCCGTGGCGGGCACCGAGCACTCGGGCCCCGACTCCGGTTTCGCCGAGCTCTTCATCAACCGCTGGTGCATCCTGACCCCGCCGGAAGGCGTCGACGCGTCGGCTACCGATCGCCTGCGCGCGTTCTGGGCGGCGATGGGCGCCAAGGTCGAGATCATGACGCCGGATCACCATGATCTCGTGCTCGCGATCACCAGCCATCTGCCGCATCTGATCGCCTACACCATCGTCGGCACCGCCGACGAGCTGGCGCAGGTGACGGAGTCCGAGGTCATCAAGTTCTCCGCCGGCGGCTTCCGCGATTTCACCCGCATCGCGGCGTCCGATCCGACGATGTGGCGCGACGTCTTCCTCGCCAACAAGGAAGCCGTGCTGGAGATGCTCGGCACCTTCACCGAGGATCTGGCAAAACTCACCCGCGCGATCCGGCGCGGCGACGGCGAGGCGCTGTTCGACCACTTCACCCGCACCCGCGCCATCCGCCGCGGCATCGTCGAGATCGGCCAGGATTCGGCGGCGCCCGATTTCGGCCGGCCGCATGCGGCGCTGAAGAAGCCGTAGCTGTGCTGCCAGTCCTCATCCTGAGGAGCGCGGAACGCGCGTCTCGAAGGATGAAGGCCCGGCTGGTGGCCTCGCCCTTCGAGACGCCGCGCGAAGAGCGCGGCTCCTCAGGGTGAGGGTTAGACATTTTCCCACGCGGCTCCACCAATCGGTTGAGCCGACGCGCCGCCAAATCAATACAGCGGCGGGATCTGGCCGACCTTGACCGGGCCGAGCAGCACGGCGCMGTCCACGAACTTCAGCGGGAAGCTGCGGGCCTTCTTGCCTTCCAGCGTGCTCTCGGTACCGATCGAATTGATGCCGGCGGCAACGCCGGCATTGGCATTCTGCTTGATGACCTTGCCGAGGCCGGGGACGGCGCGATCGAGCGCGCCGAACAGATTGTTGAGATCCTGCGACTTCACGCCGGGCGCGACACGGTCGAGGGTTGCC
>NZ_JBFUES010001267.1:0-1829 GCF_056403875.1 Bradyrhizobium sp. P2_E8 | reverse complement strand
GGAGAAGCGCGGCGAGCACCATCACCGTAGTGAAGGAGAATCTTTTCTTGGCAGGTTCAGTTGGCGTCATGAGGTTTCATCAAGCTTCGATCAACGGATGGACCCCGGTCCAGCCCGGCTGGACCGAGGTGCCGGCGGATCCTCAGGCGCCGTCGGCGTCGATGACTGCCTTGGCGAAGGCCTGCGGTGCCTCCTGCGGCAGATTGTGGCCGATGCCGCCGGTGATCAGGCGATAGTCGTACCGGCCGGAGAATTTCTTGGCATAGACGCTGGGGTCGGGGTGCGGCGCACCGTTGGCGTCGCCCTCCATCGTGATCGTCGGCACGCTGATCAGCGGGGCCGCCGCGAGCTTCTTTTCGATCTCCTCGTATTTCGCTTCGCCCTGGGCGAGCCCGAGCCGCCAGCGGTAATTGTGGATCGAGATCGCGACATGATCCTTGTTGTCGAGCGACGCCGCGCTCCGGTTGAAGGTGGCGTCGTCGAACTTCCACTGCGGCGAGGCGAGCTTCCAGATCAGTTTTGCGAAATCGTGCGTGTACTTCTCGTATCCGGCGCGGCCGCGCTCSGTCGCGAAATAGAACTGGTACCACCATTGCAACTCAGCTGCCGGTGGCAACGGGGCGCTTCCAGCGGCCTGGCTCGATATCAGGTAGCCGCTGACCGACACCAGCGCGCGGCAGCGCTCCGGCCACAGCGCGGCGATGATGTCGGCGGTGCGCGCGCCCCAGTCGAAGCCGGCGATGGCCGCCTTCTTGATGTCGAGTGCGTCCATCAGCGCGATGATGTCGACGGCGAGCGCTGCCGGCTCGCCATTGCGCAGCGTCTCGCCGGAGAGAAACTGCGTCGTGCCGTATCCGCGCAGATGAGGAATGATGACGCGATAGCCGGCCTTTGCCAGGATCGGCGCGACATCGACGAAGGCGTGAATGTCGTAGGGCCAGCCGTGCAGCAGGATCGCGACGGGACCGTTCGAGGGACCTGCCTCGGCATAGCCGACATTGAGGACGCCGGCATCGATCTGCTTGATCGTGCCGAAGGACGCATTCGATGCGGAAGATCGCGGCGCTTCCGTTTCAGCGCGGGCGAGGTCGATCACGCCGAGACCCGCGGCAACGGTTCCCGCGGCGATGCCAAAAAACTTGCGGCGATGCTGGTCGATGAGCTGTTTCATGATGGTGCTACCTTGTTGATGGTCGGGGACGCTGGTCAGATCAGCGCGACCGCGACGTCGATGTTGCCGCGGACGGCCATGGAATAGGGACAGGTCTGGTGCGCCTCATCGACGATGTCGCGTGCGACCTCGCGATCGAGGCCCGGCAGGCTGACGTTGAGGCGGGCCCGGAGGGAGTAAGCGCCTTCATCGAGAAGGAGGTCGATCTCCGCGTCGATCGCGCATTTCCTGGGAAGCGTGATCTTCCGCCTGCGCGCCGCGATCTCCATGGCGCCTTCGAAGCAGGCCGACCAGCCGGCCGCGAACAACTGTTCGGGATTGGTGCCGATGCCGGCGCCGCCCGGCGGAGAGAGCCGCACATCGAGGCGGCCGTCCGAGCTGCGGGACATGCCGTCCTGCCGCCCGCCGCTGGTGTGGGTTCGGGCCGTGTAGAGCAGTTTTGCCGCTTGCGTCATGAAGGTCTCCTTGCCGTCGCGCAACTGACTAGCAGCGGCTGTCGCGGGGCACCCGTTTGGACTTGTGAGAAGTTGTGAGATCTCCGCCTGCGCGCCTCATGAGGCCTGCATGCGCGGTCTGACGCCGATGCAGGAGCGGCCTTGCCGGATCGCGATCATCTGGCTATCCGGTCCGTTCACAAGGACCAAGATCTCTCCATGAC
>NZ_JBFUES010001266.1:0-1835 GCF_056403875.1 Bradyrhizobium sp. P2_E8 | reverse complement strand
CCGTCGAGATAGAGCATCGCGGCGGTTGCGCGGGTGTCCATGACGTTCATTGCGCTTCCTCCGCCATCTTGGGTTCGCTGACGCCGTCCTCGGCCGCGGCGCTCACAGTCGTCTCGGCCGGGCGCTTTTCCTGCGACGAAGCCCACCAGGCATTGAAGGTGCCGACGATGCCCTTGGGCAGCAGCAGCGTCACCAGGATGAAAAGCGCGCCGAGCATGAACAGCCAGTACGGCGCCAGCATGCCCGAGGTGAAGAACGTCTTTGCGTAATTGACGACGACGGCGCCGAGCGCCGCGCCCACCAGCGTGCCGCGGCCGCCGACCGCGACCCAGATCACCGCCTCGATCGAATTGCCCGGCGCGAATTCGCTCGGATTGATGATTCCGACCTGCGGCACGTAGAGCGCGCCGGCAACGCCGGCCATGCAGGCCGACACCGTGAACACGAACAGCTTGTAGGATTCGACACGGTAGCCGAGGAAGCGGGTGCGCGATTCCGCGTCACGCACCGCGATCAGCACCTTGCCGAGCTTGGACGAGACGATGGCGCGGCAGATCAGGAAGCCCAGGATCAGCGCCAGGCAGCTCAGCGCAAACAGCGCGGCGCGAGTCCCCTCCGCCTGCACGTTGAAGCCCAGGATGTCCTTGAAGTCGGTCAGGCCGTTGTTGCCGCCGAAGCCGAAATCATTGCGGAAGAACGCAAGCAGCAGCGCATAGGTCATCGCCTGCGTGATGATCGACAGGTAGACGCCGGTGACGCGGGAGCGGAAGGCGAGCCAGCCGAAGCAGAAGGCGAGCAGCCCGGGCACGACCAGCACCATCAGCGCGGCGAACCAGAACATGTCGAAGCCGTACCAGTACCAGGGCAGCTTCGAATAGTTCAGGAACACCATGAAGTCGGGCAGGATCGGGTTGCCGTAGACGCCGCGGGTGCCGATCTGCCGCATCAGGTACATGCCCATCGCGTAGCCGCCGAGCGCGAAGAAAGCGCCGTGGCCGAGCGAGAGGATGCCGCAATAGCCCCAGATCAGGTCGATCGCGAGGGCCAGGATGGCGTAGCAGACATATTTGCCCCAGAGCGCGACCAGGTAGGTCGGCACTTGCAGGAACGAGCCCGCGGGCAGCAGCAGGTTTGACAACGGGATCAGCACGCCCAGCGCGGCGACAACCAGCAGGAAGATCGTCGCGCCGCGGTCCAGCGATCGCGTCAGCATGTGAGGGGTCATGCTTCCACCGCACGGCCCTTGAGCGCGAACAGGCCGCGCGGCCGCTTTTGAATGAACAGGATGATGAGAACCAGGATGGCGATCTTGCCGAGCACGGCGCCTGCGACCGGCTCCAGGAACTTGTTGGCGATGCCGAGCGTGAAGGCGCCGACCAGCGTGCCCCAGAGATTGCCGACCCCACCGAACACCACGACCATGAAGCTGTCGATGATATAGCTCTGGCCGAGATTGGGGCTGACATTGTCGATCTGCGACAGCGCCACGCCGGCGATGCCGGCAATGCCCGAACCGAGGCCGAAGGTGAGCGCGTCGACGCGCGAGGTGGCGATCCCCATGGAGGCCGCCATGCGGCGGTTCTGCGTCACGGCGCGCATCTCCAGGCCCAGCGCGGTGTAGCGCAGCATCGCCAGCAGGATCGCGAACACGGCGAGCGTGAAGCAGAGGATCCACAGCCGGTTATAGGTGATGGTGATCTGGCCGAGCTCGAAGGCGCCGCTCATCCAGGAGGGATTGCCGACCTCGCGGTTGGTCGGGCCGAACATGGTGCGGACGGCCTGCTGGAGCACCAGCGACAGGCCCCAGGTCGCCAGCAGCGTCTCCAGTGKACGGC
>NZ_JBFUES010001265.1:0-1837 GCF_056403875.1 Bradyrhizobium sp. P2_E8 | reverse complement strand
TCGTCAAGGAGCTCATGACGGGCGAGGTCGCATTGAGTCTGTCCGTTTGGTCAGGCCTTGCTCACTCGCATGCCGAGGCGCTGGTTCACAGAACGATCGACGCGGCGATCACATGCGATGCGATGGATGRCCTGTATGATGTCGAGCGCTTCCCATTCTATCGCGAGCCAAATCTGCTGGTGGTGCCGCGCGGCATGGAGGCCGAATTTGCCGGCCTTGATCTGCGGGAGATCCTCGCTCGACATCGCCTGGTCCGGTACAGCGAACGCTCCTATGCAGGCGCTCAGGTCGAGCGTCATCTGAGCCGCCTGGGGATTCGCCCGCCACGGGCCTTTGAGTTTGACACCTCGGACAGCTTGGTCGCGATGGTCGCGACCGGTATGGGCGTGGCGATCACCACGCCGCTGTGTCTGTTGCAGGGGCTCGCTCACGCTGCCCAGGTCAGCGCGCTCCCCCTGCCGGGCCCTGGATTTTTTCGCGAAGTGCTTCTGGTGACCCGCCGGGGAGATCTCTCGTCACTGGCGCCGCGCATCGCTGAGATGGCTCGGACGAGCATTACGACGCAGGCGATGCCGCGTATCCGGACGCTCGTGCCCTGGTTCACCCAGGATTACTAGACCGGCAGAAAAAAGCCCGGCGCGAGCCGAGCTTTTGTATTCGGGGTCTGAACTCGCCTCAGCGGCGGAACATGCCGCCCATCATGCCGCCGACGACGCCGCCGACGAAGGCCGCGCCGGCCGCATCGCCGGCGTTGTTGCGTTGGGGAGCTGGTGCCGGCGCGCTGCTGGCTGCGGGGGCGCTGGCGGCGCGCCGTGCCGCCTTCTGGCTGTTGTCGCTCGCGGTCGGCGGGCCAGCCACGACCTCCGAGAGCAGCGCCTTGTGCTGAAGCTTGTTGAGGTAGCCGGACGAGGGATAGCCGCGCGCTGCCTGCCAGCGCTTGAGCACCGACCGGGTTTCGTCGCTGAAGACGCCGGTCTGCTTGGTATCGAAGCCGAGCCCGGAGAGACGACGCTGCACGTCGC
Organism: Bradyrhizobium sp. P2_E8; assembly: GCF_056403875.1. Taxonomy (NCBI): domain Bacteria; kingdom Pseudomonadati; phylum Pseudomonadota; class Alphaproteobacteria; order Hyphomicrobiales; family Nitrobacteraceae; genus Bradyrhizobium; species Bradyrhizobium sp. P2_E8. The sequence goes on along the minus strand of NZ_JBFUES010001265.1, from coordinate 815 downwards.
GGCGCTGGTTCTTGTCGAGGCCGATCTGATCCTCGGTGAGCTGGCTGGCATCGTCGGTGAAGGTGGCGGGATCGACGCCTGCGTTGAGCGTGCGGGTCGTCGTCGACGGTCCACTCTTGATCGCCGCAAGCCGCGCCAGCGCCAGCGCCTTGAACTGGCCGTTCGGATAGGCGGAGAGATAGGCGTTGAGCTCTTCCGGCTTGTTGGATTCCTTCACCGAGCGCCAGTATTCGAGCTCGACACCATCGGAGCTGCCGGCCGTCGCCGCCGGCACGCTGCCGGAAGCGGTCGGGGCGGCATTGGCGACCTGGGTCGTCGGAGCCTGGTTGAGATAGACGGCGCCGATCAGGTTGGTGTGGCCCCAGGGAAGCTGGCCCTTGTGGGTCTCTTCATTGACCTGGGCGCGGACCGACGTCATCGCCTGCTGGATCTCGATGCCGGGCTTGGTGATGTTGTCGATCAGCGCGCGGGTGAACGGGCTGTTGTTGCCCTCCTGGCCGTCGAGCGCGGTCTGGCCGGGGCCGGTTGCGAACGCGATCAGCGTGCCTTCGCCGGACTTCATCTCGGCAAGGCCGCTCTGCACGTTGACGCTGCGGGTCGCGGAGTTCGACTTGATCTTGGCGGCGAACGGATTGTCGCGGCAGGCATCGAGGAAGACGAGCTTGACCTTGGCATCGCCCATGGTCTGCTCGAGTGTCAGGTCGATGTTGATGGCAGCGCCCAGCTTGACATCCATCTCCGACTTGATGTCTGCGTCAACCGGCAGCAGGTAGTTGGTGCCGCCGACGGCGATGCCGTGACCGGCATAGTAGAAC
>NZ_JBFUES010001264.1:0-1839 GCF_056403875.1 Bradyrhizobium sp. P2_E8 | reverse complement strand
CGTTCATCTTCCGCGTCGTGCGCGCCAMACTGCGCAAGCAGATGTTAGGCAATTCTGTTCTCAGCCTAAAAAAATTCTTGCGAAGCAGAGTCAAAACGCTTATGTGCGGTCTTGCCCAATTTCGCACGTGCCTGTGGTCGTGTGTCAGTCGGTAGGTATCCGGACAAGAGGCCGGACAGCCGCCAAGGGGTGAAGAAGCCGAGGGGCTCTTCGGAAGCGCGGAAGTCGAGAAGACGAAGCGAACCCGAAGCGTCCAGCATCTCTCTCAAAGAGATGCCTTGTCGAAGGTGACTTCGCTCTTTGCAACCGTGACTGGCAGCCGGAGGCGAACCGGCGCACCCCGCTCTCAACGGGGGACGCGACTTAAAGCAACGACGGATCGGGCTTTTTTGGTCTCTACCGGCAGTCCAACGCCGGCGCGGGCTACTGAAAAGGCTTGTCCTTCATTGCCAGGTGTGCGGGCGGGAAATTCCCAACCAATCCACGGCAGCACAGTCTGGTTTGAGTCTTTTGGCTTCGTTGCGCCTCCATCGCGCAATCCGGCCAGAGCGCTCTTATCCGACGTCATTTTTTGAACGGATCCCCGTCGCTGGGCCGTTTGGGAGAGTGCTATGACCGAACGTATTCAGGAATTCCTGCGCAACCGCCGCAGCGAGGGCCGGGACACCGAGCCTTGCCTCGTCGTCGACCTCGAGGTCGTGCGCGACAATTACCAGACCTTTGCCAAGGCGCTGCCCGACAGCCGCGTGTTCTATGCCGTCAAGGCGAACCCCGCACCGGAAGTGCTGGCGCTGCTTGCCTCCATGGGCTCCTGCTTCGACACCGCGACGGTCGCCGAGATCGAGATGGCGCTGGCCGCTGGCGCTACGCCCGACCGCATCTCCTTCGGCAACACGATCAAGAAGGAGCGCGACATCGCGCGCGCCTTCGCGCTCGGCATTCGGCTGTTCGCGGTCGATTGCGCCGCCGAGGTCGAGAAGATCGCCCGTGCCGCTCCCGGCGCGAAGGTGTTCTGCCGCATCCTCTATGACTGCGCCGGCGCCGAGTGGCCGCTGTCGCGCAAGTTCGGCTGCGACCCGGAGATGGCTGTCGACGTGCTCGACGTCGCCAAGCGCCTGGGCCTGGAGCCGTGCGGCATCTCCTTCCATGTCGGCTCGCAGCAGCGCAAGGTGAAGGCGTGGGACCGTGCGTTGGCGATGGCTTCGCAGGTGTTCCGCGACTGTGCCGAGCGCGGCATCAACCTGTCCATGGTCAACATGGGCGGCGRCTTCCCGACCAAGTACCTGAAGGACGTGCCGCCGGTCGTGACCTACGGCCGCTCGATCTTCCGCGCGCTGCGCAAGCACTTCGGCAACCAGATCCCGGAGACCATCATCGAGCCGGGCCGCGGCATGGTGGGCAATGCCGGCATCATCGAATCCGAGGTCGTGCTCATCTCGAAGAAGAGCGACGAGGACGAGGTACGCTGGGTCTATCTCGACATCGGCAAGTTCGGCGGTCTCGCCGAGACCATGGACGAGTCGATCCGCTACGCCATCCGCACCGCCCATGACGGCGCGGACATGACGCCGTGCGTGCTCGCGGGACCCACCTGCGACAGCGCCGACGTGCTGTACGAGAAGTCCCCGTATCCGCTCCCCGTCACGCTCGAGATCGGCGACAAGGTGCTGATCGAAGGCACCGGGGCCTATACGTCGACCTACTCGTCGGTGGCATTCAACGGCATCCCGCCGCTGAAGACGTACCACATCTGATTTGCCACATCTGAGACCCGCCTCTCTCTCGAGGCCTGACGAACCCGGGAGCCGGCATGCCGGCTCCTCCCTCACATTCCTGATT
>NZ_JBFUES010001263.1:0-1845 GCF_056403875.1 Bradyrhizobium sp. P2_E8 | reverse complement strand
GCCCTGCACCTTGACCGGCCACACCAGCACATGGCGGGGGAAGCGGTCCTCCAGCCGGTGCAGGATGTCGCGGATGACAGCTCCGGTCGGCGAGGTCACGACACCGATCACCTCCGGCAGCCAGGGCAGCAGCTGCTTGCGCGCTTCGTCGAACAGGCCCTCGGCGGCAAGCTTCTTCTTGCGCTCCTCCATCAGCGCCATCAGCGCGCCGATGCCGGCCGGCTCCAGCGCCTCGATCACGATCTGGTATTTCGAGGAGCCCGGATAGGTCGTCAGCTTGCCGGTGGCGATGACCTCGAGCCCCTCCTGGGGCTTGAAGCGCATGCGGCCGTGCACGCCCTTCCAGATCACCGCCTCGATCTTGGCGCTCTCGTCCTTGAGCGCGAAATAGCAGTGGCCGGAGGAGTGGGCGCCGCGAAAGCCCGAGATCTCGCCACGGACCCGGACATGGCCAAAGGCATCCTCCACCGTCCGCTTCAGGGACTGCGAGAGCTCGGAGACGGTGAATTCTGGGGCGTTGAGCAGGGGTTCCGCGGGCGGCATCGGCAAACGATTCGGCATTTTGGGGTCAGGCCCGACGTTAAGGATTTTCGCCGCGCGGCGCCAATCCGGGGATTGACCGGGAGAGTACTCTGTAATATAGAGTTCTCTATTAATTGATGTGTTCCAGGGAGTTTAGCGATGGCGATCCGGCTGCTGCGCGGCGTTTTGCACGGACTGAAATGGGCCCTGTGTGTGGTCGGCGCTGTGGCGCTGATCGTGGCCGCAATGATCGCAACGCCGCTGGAGCGGCCGCCCGAGATGAAATCGGTCTCGGAGTCCGTGAAGCTCGTCGACTTCTCGACCCTGCCGCCGCTCGAGCGCTTCCAGGCCCGCGACGGCACCTGGATCGGCTATCGCCACTACACGCCGAATGGCCCCGCGACGGGCCACGGTGCGATCTTCATCCATGGCTCGTCCGGCTCCAGCGGCACCGTCAATCATGCGTTGACCCATGCGATCGCCTCGCGCGGGGTAGAGACCTGGGCGCTCGACATCCGCGGCCACGGCGGCTCCGGCACGCGCGGCGACATCGGCTATGTCGGCCAGCTCGAGGACGACCTCGTCGATTTCGTCGCCCATTTGCGCAAGACGGCGCCCGACCTGCCGCTCACCCTGATCGGCCATTCCGCTGGCGCCGGTTTCTCGCTGCGCGTCGCCGCGACACCGATCATGCAGGACATGTTCGTGCGAACCGTGCTGCTCGCGCCCTATCTCGGCCATGACGCACCGACCAACAGGCCGCACGCCGGCGGCTGGGCCATCGTCGATGTCCCGCGCTTGCTGGGCCTGACTGCGCTGCGCAAGCTCGGCATCGACTGCTGTTCGCAGCTTCCGGTGCTCGCCCTGGCCGTGCCGGCGACTTCGGCGAAGTACCTCGTCTCCACCTATTCCGATCGCCTGATGCGCAATTTCGCGACGCGCGGCTATCGCGTCGACCTTCCGGCGACGACGCGTCCGATCACGATCTTCGGCGGCGCCGACGACGAGATGATGATCTCGGACAAATATGTGGAGACGGTGCAGGCGATCAAACCGTCGGTCGACGTCAAACTGATTGACGGCATCAACCACATGGGCATCGTCACCCACCCGAAGGCGATCTCGGTGATCGCCGAGGACGTGGCAACGCGCGGGGCAGGGCAGTCATGATGCGCCCCGTTGACGGCAAGGCAATCGCAGAGGGGAGCGGTTTCCCCGTGGCCATCCTTCGAGACGCCCGCCAGCGGCGGGCCCTCAGGATGAGGGCGGAGTTTGCGGCAGCCGCTTCAACGGGTCCTGGTGCAGCTGAGCCTCATCCTGAGG
>NZ_JBFUES010001262.1:0-1845 GCF_056403875.1 Bradyrhizobium sp. P2_E8 | reverse complement strand
GACGGCCTGAACCTTGAACTCCTCGACTGCGCCGGCCATCTCGCCGATCTCGTCCTTGCGGCCGAGGCCCGGCAGCACGACGTCGAAATTGCCCGAGGCCAGCTCGCGCATCGCTTTGCACATCGCGATCATCGGGCGCGAGATGCCGTTGCCGAGCATCAGGGCGAGCACGGCGCCGATGGCCAGGCCGCCCAACGCCAGCATCAGCATCAGCCGTTCGGTCTCCCCGATCGTTGCATTGGCGCTGGCCTCGATGCGCTGCTGATCGGCGGTCAGGTCCGATCGCAGCTCACCCGAAAGCTTGAGGATGGACGCCGCCGTCTTGGTCATCTCGCCGTTCGACTTGACGATGACCTTCACGTTCTCCGTCAGCTTGGCAAAGGAGGTGCGGTACTGCTTCAGCAGATTGCTGATCTCGGTGACGCGGTCGGTGATCTTCTGGTCGCTGGCATAGATCGAGACCAGCAGGGTCTCCAGGAACTTGATGCGGGCGATCACGCCGTCGGCAGTCTTCGGCTCGGGCTTGGCGACGAAGGCGCTGACCGAGGTGGAGACCGCGAGATATTGCGAGGTGACGTCCTTGGCCGTGGTCTGGACCGAGGCGAGCCCGGCGAGCGCCGCGGTATCGGCAAGGTCGTCGAACTTGAAGCGGATCTTGTTGCCGACGCTGTTGAGCTCATCGGCCGCGATCTTGTTGTTCTCGCGCGTCAGGGTGATGATCTCGCCGAATACTTTCGTAAAGCGCTGGAACTCCGCCTCGAGCTTGCCGACCTGCTCGCGGCGCGCGGCGCCGGTCGTGGCGGACGCCGACTTGGCGATCGCCGCCTTCAGATTCTCTTCGGCCGCCTTGGCCGCGGTCTCGTCGTCTGCCGCGCCGGTCAGCGTATAGGCCCGCGCCAGCCCCTGGTAGGCGATCAGCTCGCGGTCGACGGTTCGCGCGAGGTCCGCTTCCGCCACGCTGGTCCGGTAGGAGGCCACGGCGGCCTGGATCCGCTCGAAGCCGAAATAGGCGAAAGCCATGCTGACGGCGAGGATGGCCAGCACCGCCACGAAGCCGAGGATGATTTTTGCGCGAAAGCGCAAGGTTGGCAGTTTCGATGTGTTCGGCTTGGACTTGACGGACATTCCCCCACCCCATTCCATTCGCGGAAAACCAGGCGCAGCCCGGAAGCAGCCCGCTTCCCGACTCGTGTGCACGGTAATTGGCAAAGGATAAGCGGCGGTAAATTTGCGGCGTCGCAACTTGCGGTTCGGTGACGCGGGGGAATGCTCACCGTTGTCCTGGACAAGCGAGCGGAGCGAGCGCCGATCCAGGACCCATTACCCCAAGGCGGGGTTTAGCGAAGACTCGGGGTTACCGGCGCACGCCACGACTTCTCCCTGGGGTAATGGGTCCTGGCTTTCGCCAGGACGGCGAAGGGGTGAGAGGGCTTACGCCGCCCGGATATTCGCCATGAAGCGGTCGAGCTCGGCGCGAAGGCGGGTGCTTTCGGATGACAGCGTCTTGGCCGAGTTCAGCACCTCTTCCGAGGCCGAGCCGGTCTCGGCGGCGCCGCGATTGACTTGGCCGATGTCGGTGGCGGCGGTCTGGGTGCCCTGGGCGACGGTCTGGACGCTGCGCGCGATCTCCTGCGTCGCAGCGCCCTGCTGCTCGACGGCGCTCGCGATCGACGTCGAGATCGACGAGATCTGGCCGATGGTCGCGCCGATCTCCTTGATCGCGGCAACCGACTCGGCCGTGGCGCCCTGCATGCCCGTGATATGGGAGGAAATCTCGTCGGTTGCTTTCGCCGTCTGGCTGGCCAACGACTTCACTTCGCTGGCAACCACGGCAAAGCCGCGGCC
>NZ_JBFUES010001261.1:0-1855 GCF_056403875.1 Bradyrhizobium sp. P2_E8 | reverse complement strand
CAATGACGGAGTGTGAAGCGTAGCGCGCAATTTCAAATGTCGCCGTGCGCAGTTCAAATGTCACCCCCTCGCGGCGGCGGTTCCAAGGCTATGAACTATGGCGTGCACTCATAAAGGTGCAAACGCCGGCTTTTGGGATCTAAGCAGAAATTTTCTGCTCAATCAGCGTCTTGCCAGTTTTGACCCAATTYGGACATTGGTCGCAGCGCCCAGGATCGACTGGCAGTCCTTTCTCACCCCACCGCCTCGTCGGAAAGTGATAGGCTTGAGGCGTCGACGAGTTTTCCCTGAGGGGGATGTATGCGACGCCGCGAGTTCATCACGCTTTTTGGTGGTACGGCAGCGGCGTGGTCGGCTACCGCGCGGGCGCAGCGACCTAAAGGGCGGCTTTACCGTGTTGGATATCTGTCATTGGGGACTGGGGAGCGCGTCTATTCCATTAAGGCGTTCGAAGAGGGCCTCCGCAAGCTCGGCTACCAACTTGGCGAGAATGTCGCCATCGAGTACCGCTTCGCCGACGGCGAGATAGAACGACTGCCCGCGCTTGCGGCAGACTTCGTCCGGCTTCGTGTGGACATCATCGTCACCGGGTTCAATCCGCTCACAGAAGCGGCGATGAAGGCGACCACGACCATCCCGATCGTCATGACTACCGGCCTTGATCCGGTTCGCGCCGGGCTTGTCGCTAGTCTGGCGCGCCCCGGCGGGAACGTTACCGGGCTGACCGTGGATGCGGGCGGCGAGATTTTTGCCAAGCGGTTTGAGATGCTGAAGGAAGCGCTGCCGGGCGTCTCGCGTGTGGGTATTCTGTTTAATCCGGACGTTGCGGCTACTCGGACCCGGCTGACGGCGATGATGGAAATCGCGCCGACACTGGGGTTGACGACTATCCCCGCCGAAGCCCGTGGGTTGGACTCACTTGAACAGGCGTTTGCGCTGATGGTTCGGGAGCGCGTGCAGGCGTGCGTCATGCAGGGAGATAGTGTGTTATTCAACCACCGCAGCCAGATTGCAGAAATGGCCTTGAAGAATCGGCTGCCAGCCGTCTCTACCCAGAGAGAGTTGGCAGAGGCGGGCTTCCTTCTGACTTACGGGGCCGATGTTGGAGATCTCTATCGTCGAGCCTCCGCTTTCGTCGACAAGATTTTCAAAGGTGCGAAGCCGGCCGACCTGCCGATCGAACAACCGATCAAGTTCGAACTGGCGATCAATCTGAAGACCGCAAAGGCGCTTGGCGTCATCGTGCCGCCGCTGCTGCTCGCCCGCGCGGACGAGGTGATCGAATAAGGCTTGTCGCTTCGGCTTGTGGCCCTTCTCGGACCTCGTGCAATGTCCGCCCTAGCCAAACCGCGCCGCAAGTAAATTGTACCAGGCCATAGCAGACGATCGCGATACGCCCGCCTTCCTTGGGTCGGAGTGAATAATGTCTAACAAAATTCCGAATTCGTATAAATAGAATTATTTTGATACTGGTCGCTTGACCCCGGTCTTGGGTGTCTTGCCCGACGGGCTGCCAAGGGATTGTGGCCGGGGCGGTTAGTCCGGCGCCGTCGGCACCCGCGGAGCCTGCGCGAGGGCCTGTGCCGGCTTGACGGCCGCCGGGTTGGCTACGCTCCTGGCCCGATCGCGCCGCAGCGAAAGCGGGACTGTCTTGAGCGCATAGATGATCGCGATCTGGGTCCGGTTCTGGAGGCGGTATTTGCGCATGATGTTGCCGATATGCGCCCGCACCGTGTTCTCCGAGATCTTGAGCTCGTAGGCGATGTTCTTGTTCTGCATGCCCCGCGCGATCAACATCATCAGCTCACGCTCACGCGGCGTCGGTGTAATCGAATCCTTCGGATCCGGGCTCATG
>NZ_JBFUES010001260.1:0-1855 GCF_056403875.1 Bradyrhizobium sp. P2_E8 | reverse complement strand
AATGCCTTCGACGTTCGACTTCGAATGTGAATTTGAGGTGGAGTACCGGACCGCTGTCGTCCCGGACCTCAATCGACAGCTGATGGCTACCGCCCCCTAGGCTGCGGACGGAATCTCGGGCCATATCGGCCAGCGAGCGAGCCGCCTCTTCTTGCACCTTCGCTAAGGTTGAGAGTTCCAGACCTTCCTCATCCGGGAAAATCTCGTCACCCTCTCTGAGGTCAAAATAGTACCGTTTCATAAGGCCAGAACGACGCYGACCTCAAATTGTTCTTTCCGCAAGGGCGGCGGCGCCGTACCAATCAGATGGGTGGACARGAAAGCGAGCCCCAACTGRGSYGGCCTTACTYCGGMGGCYGCAAACCGGGCGACGTAAGCCACTCMGTTATGTGCGCGCCGACTTCGTCTTGYCGSGCTTTTCGTAACAAAGCTTCTCGCTGGGCCCCCGGCGGCAGTGTCTTGGCTAGTTCACGTAGGCTTTTCGCTTCTTCGGCAAGGCGCTCTTCAAGAGGGGAAGTTTGGCTAAACCTACGGCGCGATCCCATGGCCTTTCTCCATGACGAAGGAACCGGCGATTTAACTGCAAATCCTCGCAGCGGGTTCCCCGCAAATTGAGGCGGCCTTGCTTCATGGCAAAAACCGCCGCCCGCTCAATGTATCGCGGACGGCGGCTTACCAGCCCCGGGAGGGTGAGCAAAACCCGGCGGTGGCACAAATTGCACACCCACATCGTAGGGTCTGAGCAAAATTGCTCACTCTCCAAAGACCCCCGCGCCAACCGAGGCAGCCCGTACCCCGGGGCAATACGGTGTCCGGTAACCGATACATTCGCGTTCGCAACCTGTTCGATGTGACCAAATTACTTGATCTACGCCAAGGGCACGTGAACGCAGCCCGGACAAACGCTTCGGCCAAGTGTGGAGCAGAGTGTGTATCAGCCGTTCTGCTGGCTCGATAACAGGCTGAATAATCTACGGAGGTTTTGGGCGTTTGGCGCGGTGGCGCTCCCTAGCGGAGCCGAACCAGCGAAGTTCCTGTGGATGGGGCTAGCCGTATTTACCTCGGCTCTTATTTACTCTCGAGACGCGGCGCTTCACCTCGCAACTGCGATTGCTGAAGCGAAGAGATTAGCCGCTTGATTTTAGACTCCCGGTGGCCGCTCGTTTATTGCGGGCGGCCTTTTGTTCTTTTTACTGTGCGATTTGGGGTCTGCCATGGGCCGCAATCAATACCGCTGTACCGCGTGCGACAAGTCGCGAAAGTTCGTCAGTAGCGAGCTAGCCGCCAAGCGGTACGAAATCCGATCGTATGAATGCCCGTCCTGCAAAGCGTGCTGCGCACGGTAGAGTGCACCGAACCGAGCATGTTTCCGCGCCGGTCGGGAACCTGCCCGATAGAGGCGACTTAGTTCGTTGGACGCTTTTCGAGGGCTTACCGATGGCGATCTATGCTTTCGCGAGCACAACGCCGCTGTTTCTTCCTGAACGATTTTTCATCGGGCAGCTCGAAGGCTGGGTAGTGCTGGAGAATTTGGTCGGTGGACTACTGAAGCGAGCAGCGATAGCTGGCCACGGCGAACGGGATGCGGACACCGATGCGCTGGTGTTCAACGAGACATATACGTTTGACGATGGACACAGCGACACCTTGCATTGGACGATACGAAAAGGCGAGGCCGGCAAGTACACCGGACTGGAAAACCGGCTTGAAGGTGAGGCAGTAGGCGAGCAAGCCGGTTGCGCGTTCCATTGGAAGTACACGCGCGACACACCGCAAGCGGGCGGTAAGTCCATCAAGCTGAATTTCGACGATTGGTTCTATGCGATCGACGACAGGGTTTGCATCGTGCGAGGTA
>NZ_JBFUES010001259.1:0-1856 GCF_056403875.1 Bradyrhizobium sp. P2_E8 | reverse complement strand
CCCTTGGTCTGCACGCGCCCGACGCCGGAGATGACGTAGAGCGTCTGCCCGAGCGGATGGTGATGCCAGTTGGTGCGCGCACCGGGCTCGAACGCGACGCGCGAGCAGTTCAGCCGTGCCGGCGCGGGCGCCATGATCACGGGATCCTGCCACACGGTGCCGGTGAAGTTTTCCTTGGGCGCGCGGCGGGTCGGCCGCGTGCCTGCGACGGTGATCTCCATGGGGTCCTCGCTTCTGTTACTTCTTGCTGGCGGCGTAGCGCGCCTTGGTCTCGGCGTTCATGGGATAGAGGCCCGGCAGCACCGCGCCGTTGTTCACCTCGTTGACGATCCAGGCTTCCATCCGCTCCTGCTCGACGCCCTCATTGAGCACGTGATCGAGCATCGCCTGCGGGATCAGCACRCAGCCGTCCTGGTCGGCGACGACGATATCGTTCGGAAACACCGCGACGCCGCCGCAGCCGATCGGCTCGCCCCAGCCGACGAAGGTGAGGCCCGCCACCGACGGCGGCGCGGCATATCCGTCGCACCAGACCGGAAGATTGGTGCCGAGCACGCCCTCGACGTCACGCACCACGCCGTCGGTGACGAGCGCGGTGACGCCGCGCTTCATCATGCGCGCGCAGAGGATGTCGCCGAAGATGCCGGCGTCAGTAATGCCCATGGCATCGACCACAGCGATGCATCCCTCCGGCATTGCCTCGATCGCGGTGCGGGTCGAAATCGGCGACGACCAGGATTCCGGCGTCGCCAGATCCTCGCGCGCCGGCACGAAGCGCAGCGTGAAGGCCGGCCCCACCAGGCGCGGCAGGCCCGGGCGCAGCGGGCGCGCGCCGCGCATCCACACATTGCGCAGGCCCTTCTTCAGCAGGACCGTGGTGATGGTGGCAGTGGTGATGCCGGCGAGGGTCTTGCGGGCTTCGGGGGACAGCGACATGGACGAGAACGAGCTCCGGATGGGCGGGAAAGAACGCGCGCATCTTGCGAGCCGGGCGCTTTCCGTCAAGGGCCAAGAACGCAGGGCCGCAGGGCGGTTATGCGACGCGATAACAAGGCTTTATCGTTTCCCCTTGCATTAATTTATTGGACTTGCGGACGCATTTACGCGAAGCAGGGACCAGCGGAACTCAAGGCAGAGCCCGCGTTTCCCGAGAAGCCCGATTTCGACAGCTCATGGCCGCGACGCTTCCCCCGCCCCGCCTTTTGCCCAGTGGCGACAGCGCCGTCACGGTCGAGTTCAGCCGCACCATCGACGATGCCGCCAACCAGCGCGTGCTGGCACTCGACAAGGCGCTCGCAGCAAGCCCCATCGACGGCATCACCGAGACCGTGCCGACCTATCGCTCGCTGCTGGTGCATTACGATCCCGGCAGGATCAGCTTCGACGCGCTCGGCGAAAAGATCCTCCCGATCGCCACCCAGCCGCTGCCGCCGGTCACCAAGGCCCGCCGCTGGCGCATCCCCGTCGCCTATGGCGGCGAACATGGCATCGACCTCGAGGATGTCGCCAAGGCGCTGAACACAACGCCTGACGACATCGTCGCCCGGCATGTCGCCGCCGACTACAAGGTTGCCATGATCGGCTTCACGCCGGGCTGGTCCTATCTCAGCGGCCTGGACAAATCCCTGCACATGTCGCGGCGGCAGAACCCGCGGCTGCTGACACCGGCCGGCACGATCTCGATCGGCGGCATCCAAGCCGGGATCCAGTGCCTGGCCGCCCCGAGCGGCTGGCACCTGCTCGGCCGCACGCCTGTCAGAACCTATCAGCTCCACCGCAATCCGACCTTCCTGACCGAACCCGGTGATCGCGTGACGTTTTTCGCCATCGACCACAAGACGTTCGAAGAACAGGAC
>NZ_JBFUES010001258.1:0-1857 GCF_056403875.1 Bradyrhizobium sp. P2_E8 | reverse complement strand
TGCACCCTTGAGGTATTGGGTCCCGGGTGGGGCCTTCGGCTATGGCGACAGTGCCGGCCAGAGCTCCGACACTTACGGCAATTTTCCAAGCTTCAATGGCAGCGACGCGGGCGGGCGCACCAATTTTGCGAACGGCTTCTTTGTCGGCAGCCAGCGTGGCGACCTCAATTGGAGCGGTCTCGGCCGGGCGGGACAGGCCGGCAATTTCAGCGCGCTCTCCTATGACAGCTCACAGTTCGGTTACAACACCAAGACTGCGGGCGGGTTGCCCGTCACGTTCTTTGCCGGTTTCGACACGCTGAAATATGGCAACGGCATTGGCAGTTCGCTTGCGCCGCTCACCTCCGGCGCCGCGCCCGGATACGGTGCGTTCGCGGGCGTCGAATTCAAGCCGACCTCCAACCTCAGCCTGTCGTTCGGGGCCGGGTTCACCCAGCAGGACTCGAGCCGCATGGACAGCGATATCAGATCGAACATGCTGCCCGGCGAGTCACCGGCATTGAGTGGCCTTCGACGCTAGAAGACTATTGCGTCGGCCGCATCACCAGTTCGGGGGCGCGGCGGAGCGATTTCGGCAGATCCGGCCCTGCTCCGAAGCGCATCACGATATCGGGACGCCGCTCGCCGAGTCCGAGCGAGGCGGCGAACTGCGGCCTTAGTGTCGCCACCTCGACCGGCTGGTTGATGAAGGAATATTTGAGCCCGAGCGCGGTCGCCTGCAGGGCGAACCGCTGGCAGGCACGGCCGACCGCAATCCAGTGCGACGTGTCGCTACGATCGGCGGCAAGCACGACGACACCTGCGGAGCTGTCGAGCTCGGCGCGGTATTTCCCGTTCTCGCCGCTTTCGGTGAAGAAGAACCTGAGCAGCGGCCGCGCGATCCATGCCGGCAGGGACGGGTTTCCCGAGGCCCGCGAGAACAACCCGTCCATGGTTGCGACCGCATCCGCCTCGTTGAAGCGCATCCAGCTCACGAGCTCGCGCATGAAGGCCTTGTCGCGCATTTGCGCGGCATTGCCTTCGAGCACATAGTCGGTGATCTTTGCGATGGCGGCGCGTTCGGTCATCAGGATTGCCGAAACGTTCGGCTCCCGACAGGCGTTCTCGAGCTGGCGCAGCATGTCAGGCGCCACCGGCTTGCCGTCGAAGGCTGCACGGGTGCATTGCCTGAGGGAAATCGCGTTGACCAGCGCCGACGCTTCGGGGCGCGCCGGCTCCAGCGCGATCCGGACCCTGTCACCGTCGACCATCGGGTTCGCGCGCCAGCCGAGCGCTGATGCCGCGAGGACGAGGTTCTCGACGGCGCAGCCGAGGCTGACGAAAAGGTGGTGATCGTCCGGATCGACCACCTGACAGCGGCGAGCGAAGTCGGGCGCAATCACGATTTCATTGCTGCGGGCGGAGAAGATCCAGGGCTGGGTGTTGTGGCTGTTGGCGGCGAGCGTGGCAAAACGCACGAGCTCGCGGTCCCGCGGCACCGGTTGCAGCGGCGCTCGCGACGCTCGCACCGTTTCCTCATAGGTCGTCGTCGCCGCAGCCGAGGGGCGGGCGGTGATTGCCGCCGCGGAAAGTCCGAGCGCGGTGGCCATGAGTTGTCGCCGGTCGATCGCCATCATCCGCTCCACGGCCATTTCGCACGACGCTTCTAGCGTCACCGGAAGCTCGGGTGGTTGACCGGTATCAAGGTTCGGATCGGCACCGGATCAATTTGATGAGGCGCCCACAGCGGACCGTCCCGCGAGGCTAGCAGCTACCGCGCAAACCGCGCCACCAGCTCGACATGCGGCGTGTGGCGGAATTGGTCGACCGGCACGACGCCGTCGATCCTGTAGCCGCCATCGATCAGCAGCCGTGCGT
>NZ_JBFUES010001257.1:0-1868 GCF_056403875.1 Bradyrhizobium sp. P2_E8 | reverse complement strand
GAGCTAAACCTGTCGCCCCGCCAAATTCCTCACCGTCACGCCATCCCGCTCCTCAATCACCTCCGCGATCATCTGGCGGTGGCAGTGGGTGTGGTCGCGCTCGTAGCAGAGCAGGCACACGGGCCCGGCCTTCTTCACCAGCGCCGAGAGCTCGTCCATCTCTTCCCTGGCCTGCGGCGTCATCAGGTGCCTTGAATAGATCTTTTCCAGCACCTCGTACTGGCCGCTGCGCGCGGCGAGGCGGCCTTCCTTCGGCGTGCCGAGCGCGGCGAGATGCACATAGGCGATGCCGCGCTCATCGAGTCCCGCGGCGAGCTGCTTCTTGGAAAAACCGGGCCGACGCGACGAGGTCACCGCGCGCACGTCGACCACGAGCTTGACGCCGGCCTGCTCCAGCTCGTCCAGCACGGCCTTGGGCGGCGTCTGTTCATAACCGATGGTGAAGAGCTTCCTCGCCTTTGCCATCGACCACCCTCAGCTCACCCGTGCGATCAGTTCCATGGCGCCGGCCGGCGCGCRCACCTTGCCTTCGTGGATGACGTAGGCGAACACGTCGCGCGGTTCTTTCTTCGGCTTGGCCTTGTCGACCCTCGGCAAATCGTCGGGTTCACTTCCCTCCGCCCAGTCCTGAAAGCGTTTGGCCCAGGCATCGAGCTGCTTCGGCGGATAACAGGTCTTGATCTCGTCATTGCCCTTCTGGAGCCTGGCATAGACGAAATCGCCGGCGACGTCGGCGATCGCCGGATATTTGCCGTGCTCCGCAAACACGACCGGCGTCTCGAACTCGCGGATCAGTGCAACGAAATCCGGCGCACAGAAACTGTCGTGGCGGACCTCGACGACATGGCGCAGCGCGCGTCCGTCGAGCTTGCGCGGCAGCAGCTCGAGGAATTTGCCGAAATCGGCACCGTCGAATTTCTTGGTCGGCGCGAACTGCCACAGCACCGGCCCGAGATGGTCGCCGAGTTCCAGCACGCCGGAATCATAGAAGCGCTTGATGGAATCGCCGGCTTCCGCGAGCACGCGGCGGTTGGTGGCAAAGCGCGGCCCCTTCACCGAAAAGACAAAACCCTCGGGCACTTCACTGGCCCATTTGCGAAAGCTCTCCGGCTTCTGCGAGCCGTAATAGGTGCCGTTGATCTCGATCGAGGTCAGCTTCGAGGCCGCGTAGGACAGCTCCTTCGCCTGCGTCAGCTTCTCCGGATAGAACACGCCGCGCCAGGGCTCGAAGGTCCAGCCGCCGACGCCGATGAAGATATTGCCGGATTTCTTGGACACGGTTTTTGCTTTGGCCACGGAAGGATCTCGCATCGACGTGGAGGGGAGGCCGGCATCCTAGTCAAACGAGTTGTGATTGGCCAGTTGCCGTGGCCCGTCTAAGCTTCCAACCAGATCATCTGCGAAGAAGGAGAACAAGATGCGGATGCTGATGCTGGGAGCGGCGCTCGTGATGACATCTGCTGCCATGACATATTCTGCCATGGCGGATGACGACGATGCCAGGGGCGCGCAGAAGCTCGCCATGCAGGGGCGCGACGATTAC
This sequence comes from Bradyrhizobium sp. P2_E8, assembly GCF_056403875.1. NCBI lineage: Bacteria > Pseudomonadati > Pseudomonadota > Alphaproteobacteria > Hyphomicrobiales > Nitrobacteraceae > Bradyrhizobium > Bradyrhizobium sp. P2_E8. Next base: position 325 of record NZ_JBFUES010001257.1, on the reverse strand, counting down.
TGGCATTGCCTGGCGCGGGAATATTCGCGCGACAGCAATCAAGGCCTGTCGGAACAGGATTTTGGCCGCTCGGTTGCGGGCGCCTGTCCGTCGGAGCGGCAATATTACCGGGTGGCATTGCTCGACTATCTCACCACGCAATACCCGAGCATCGATTCCGGCGCCCATCTCGCGACCGCGAACAGGGCGGTGGAGTCGGCGCAGAAGGACATCGTGACGGCCTTCGTCAAGCACAGGCCGCCGCAGAAATGATTCGAAACAGCCATTGCGGGCCCGTGGCTCTTCCGGCTGCGCGCTCATCCGTGGTATCAATGATCGCATCTGG
>NZ_JBFUES010001256.1:0-1868 GCF_056403875.1 Bradyrhizobium sp. P2_E8 | reverse complement strand
CCTGTATAAGCCTCCCACGGCTTGAGGAAGCCGCGGAACAGGAGATTATGCAGGTTCTGATTGTTGAGTCCCATGAACGAGAGCTCGACGCCCTTGAATTCGCCTTCCTTGATGCTCGCCTTGGTCGGGCCGAGGCAGAGTTCACCGACCTTCTGCCAGTCGGCGTCCGTGGGTGCGCCCTTGCCGACACCCGGAACTTGCGTGATCTGCGCGCGTAGGTTGGCCTGCGCCAATGCGAGCTCCGAGAACGTGCCGAGTGCGCCGCTGGTGCCGAGTGCAGCGGCGCTCGCCGCGCCTCTTAGCACCGTTCGCCGGTTCGGCTGGAATGCGGAATGCTGATCGTGATCGTGCTGTTTCACGGCGATACCCTCCCGTTTTTTTACCTGCTTTGCGTGACCTTCTTTTGTGAAGTCCACTTCGCCCATGCACCTCGATGACGTGACACTCGGCGGACTTTCGCGTCGTGGCGATGGTGGCAGAGGCCGGTTCGAGTATGCAACGGCACATATCAAAGTCAACGAATGCGCGTGAACTTGAGGCCGAGCGTGCCGTCGATGCGTGAATGATGAGCGCAGTCCTCGCAATGCCGCGCTGCAAGATGACGGAGGCCGCGCAGCGCCGATCACCGTCGCGGTGACCGTGAATGAGCAGGTTCCGCGAGCGCGACATCATCTCGACGTCGTATTTGTGTCAGACGCTTCGTGTAGCCGCGTCGTCCAGACGGTTTGAGGTGTTCACCTCAAACCACATCAGGCGGGATGACGCCCTTCTTGAAGATGAAGCAACCATAGAAGCGCCGCTCTCCGGTCTGGATCACGCAATAGGATCTCTTCGCAAGCTCGTAGAATGCAAAGCGCTCGACTGAGGCCATCGGAAAAGACCGGCCCTGCGCCGCATCGAGTGCGGCTTGGACCTCGCTCTGCACAGGCGGAATTTCGTTAGGCTGGCCGACGATCTCCATGCGGGATGCCGGCTTGTCCACGAAGCTGTCGAGCGGCAGCACCGACAGGATCGCGCGCGCGGCGTGGCTTGCGGTGACGTTGTCGATGCGCAACAGTCGCCCCAGCACAGTCTGACGCGCGACCGCGTCGGCCGGAAAGTTCGTGTCACAGAGCACGAGATCGTCGCCATGCCCCATGGACCGCAGTGCATAGAGAACATCGGCATTCAAAAGCGGATCGATCGATTTCAGCATGCGGCGTCTCCCTTGACGAGCTCTGGCTTCTTGGATTGATTGACTATCCAACGTTGCGGAGCCGTGGTCCATATATGTGCGCAGCTGTGCGGCCGCTCAATTGGGTCGCTCCGGCGCACTGGACGTTCCCGAAACGGACGAAATCGTCTCGGGATTGCTTGACAAGCTAACTGAAAGGGGACTGGCGAGGCCTGGTTGCGGGCGTAATAATACGCGATGTCATCCGCTCTTCGGCAAAGCGGACGTTGATGCGGGGCGTTAGATTTGGCTGCCTCCCGCTGGCTGGACCTAGCTCAAACTTCCTTGATGGATTGGAGCGGGAGTTCAAGGGTTTCAATCGGTTAGAGGTCGGCGTGTGCACGACGTGTGCACCGGGAGATCAAGAAAAATCCTGTTACGGCTAGAATGCGCAAGCATTTGACGTTGATGCAAAACCGTCGACGGCAGGCTGAACGGCACAGATCGATTTGCCTTTGGCTGTAGACCTTTTCGCAATCAACGAGGCGCCTTTGGCTTCGGTTGTCGCTATTCCAAAAACAGAATAATGCTGTGCGGGGCGAACGGCCTTCGCTGCCGGCTTTCTTCCAATGAGTGTGGGATCCAAATCTCGTTGAGGGCACCGTAGTCATCGAAGCGCTGGATCAACGTTGATGTCATTGCCAAAGCTGAGTCC
>NZ_JBFUES010001255.1:0-1869 GCF_056403875.1 Bradyrhizobium sp. P2_E8 | reverse complement strand
ACGCCGAGTGCTTCGGGCAGGGAGCAGGCCGGGCGCGCGCCCCGCATCGCCGCGACATGCATGTCGCGATAGCTCTGGTCGCGCTCGCTGGCGAAGTCCGTCGCCTTGCCGTTGACGACGAGGCGGCTGCCGACGAGGTCGGCCTCGATTGTGTCGTCGTCGACATTGACGCGAATGCGGCGGATGCCCTGGCGGTCGAGGTAGTCCATGTGCACGTGGACCGATGGCGCCCGCTGCATATCGAGCAGCAGGTCGAGGTGATCATCGACGTCGATGTCGCGTGCGCCGGACGCGCCGCCGAGGGCGGCGACACGATGCCACGGCCCGAACAGCCACAGGAGATAGTCCAGCTCGTGGCTGAGATCCCTCAGGACGCCGCCGCCGGCGTCAACCGTTGCGGATGCGGTCGTGCGATGGTCGCGGCCGGGCCGCCAGTCCCTGATGTCCTGGCCGACATAGGCGGCGACCGTGATCACCTCGCGCCCGCGCAATCTTTCGACGAGCGCCGTCATGACCGGATGGAAGCGAAGATTGTATCCGACACTGACATGGGCGAATGGATATTTCGGCGGAGCCGCCGCTGTTGCGAACAGCGGCTTCTCGACCAGAACCGCGCCGCGGAAGCCGGCCTGCGCGAGGTCTTGCAGGTCGTCGGCATGGCGTGCGGTCTCGGTGGCAATCACTGCGTAATCCGGATGCGCGCTCGCGACAGCCTGCACGATCGACCCATAGTCGCCGCCGTCACGGCGGCTCACGGTCGCGACCCGAAGGCCAAGCTCACGCAGGACCCGCGCATGCCTCGTGCCGATCGAGCCGAGGCCGATCACGACGGCGGTTGTCGAGCTCACGGGAAGACCTCGTGAAACTCCGCATGCGCCTGTTCGAAATCCTCCAGGCGGCCGATGTCGAGCCAGTATTCGCGGATCGGATAGACCGCGACGCGTCCCTTGTCGGCGATCACGCGCTCCAGCACGGTCGGCATGTCGATGCTGACGCCGGGCGTGACATGGCTGAAGACGGAGCTTCCAATCACATAGATGCCGGCGCTGACGAACCAGCTTTCGGTCGGCTTCTCGCGAATGGCCTGGAGAAAGCCGTCCGAGGTCGAAACCACACCATACGGGACGTGCACCTTGTGCTCACGAACGGCCATCGTCGCTTCCGCCGGCGTTCCGTTGTGGAAGTCGAGCAGCGCTCCGTAATTGATCGTGGTGAGGATGTCGCCGTTGGTGACGATCATCGGCAGATCCGGCGGTGTCGCAAAGAGCCCGAGCGCGCCGGCGGTGCCCAGGCGTTCGGTCTCCTGCACGTACTGGATATTGGCGCCGAACGCGGCGCCGTCGGCGAAGTAGTCCTTGATCGTCTCGGCCTTGTAGTTGACCGAGATGTAGATGTTGCGAAACCCCTGCTGCACCACGTTGCGGACGATCGTTTCGAGAAGCGGCCGGCCGCCGACATTGAGCATGGGCTTCGGGAGGTCGCGCGTCAGCGCGCCCAGGCGTTCGCCGAGGCCGCCCGCCATGATCAATACCGGATTTGCGTTATGGCGCGGTTCGAGCAGCTCATCGAGCGTCTCGACCACGACCAGATGGCCACCCTCGTCGACAAGCGGGAGCTGCTTGATCGACTTTTGCCGCATCAGATGCAGGCGGTCGTCGCGCGGCAGCGTCGCAGGTGCCGACACCGGCGCGCGGTTCATGATGTCGATCGCAAGTCCGGCGAGCGGAATGCCGCGCAGCAGCCCGCGCCTGACATCGCCGTCGGTGACCACGCCGAGCAGGCGGTTCTGGTCGTCGAGCACCAGCGCAATCTGGATGCTGCCGCTCTCGATCGCGGCGATGGCCTCGCCCACGGTCGCCTGCGTTCCGA
>NZ_JBFUES010001254.1:0-1873 GCF_056403875.1 Bradyrhizobium sp. P2_E8 | reverse complement strand
ACCCCGGTCATCGCCGCCGGACAGCGCGTGTTTGGCGAGAATCGGGTGCAGGAGGCCAAAGGCAAGTGGCCGGCGTTAACGTCCGTTTACCCCGATATCGCGCTGCATCTGATCGGGCCGCTGCAATCCAACAAGGCGAAAGAGGCGGTCGCGCTGTTCGACGCCATCCATTCGGTTGACYGCCCGAGCATTTGCCAGGCGTTAGCCAAGGAAATTGAATCCCAGAAGAAACATCCGCAGCTCTTCGTCCAGATCAACACCGGCGAGGAGCCGCAGAAGGCCGGCGTCGCGCCCGGCGAGGCCGATGCTTTCCTCGCAAGCTGCCGCGACACTTATGGGCTGACGATCTCCGGGCTGATGTGCATCCCGCCGGTCGACGAGCCGCCGGCGGCGCATTTCGCGCTGACCGCCAAGATCGCCGCGCGCAATGGATTGAACAATCTCTCGATGGGCATGAGCGCGGATTTCGCCACCGCCATCATGCTAGGTGCCACGCATGTGCGCGTGGGCAGCGCGATCTTCGGGCATCGGTGATTGCCGTAAGCGAGGGCCGGGAGCCATACAAGCTCTCAAATTCGTCATTGCGAGCGTAGCGAAGCAATCCAGAGTTCCTCCGTGGAAAGATTCTGGATTGCTTCGCTGCGCTCGCAATGACGCGTGGAGAGAGATGGGCTCGCAATGACAGCAGCGTGTGCGCCGTCTACGCAAACCCCACTGACGCCTTCCCCAACACGCCGAAATCCACCGCCAGGTGATCGCCGGCCTGGATCGGCAGCGGCGGATGGCATGTGCCTGTGGTCACCACCTCCCCTGCCCGCAAGGTGATGCCGAGCCCGCGCAGTTCGTTGGCGAGCCAGGCGAGCGCAACGCGGGGATCGCCGAGCACGTTCTTGCCGTGGCCGATATAGCGCTCGCCGCGCAGCGTGATCTGCGGCCGTTCCGCGACGAGATCCATTGTGCGCCAGTTCGCAGGCGTCGCTGCGCCCAGCACGAACAGATGCGCGCAGGCATTGTCGGCGATGAGCTGCGCCTCGCCGGCGGCGGCGAAATCGGCGAAGCGCGAATCCGGAATCTCGATCGCAGGATGCAGGCTGTCGACGGCGGCCAGTACCTCGTCGACGGCAAACGGTGCCGCGCGCGGCGCCAGATCGCGTCCCATGCGGAAGCAAAATTCCGGCTCGCCGACGCGCATCGCGTTGCCCTTCATCGACGCGGTGCCGCCGTCGGCAATCAATGTGTCGCTCATGATGCGCCCGGCCAGCGGTCCCGTAACATTGATGTGCTTCTGTCCGGACAAGCTCGTTGCCGCGATCTTCCAGCCGAACAGTTTTCCGGGCGATTGCGCTTCGAGTGCGGCCTGAACGGCGTAGCCCTCGGCGCGGGTCTGCGGCCGCAGATGTCTCTCCAGCGCGTCGAGCTTGGTGCCGTCACGCCAGTGTTGGACGAGGACCCGCGATGCGGCGGCGATCTGATCCTTCTCGAGCATGTGCCATCACCCGATGATGATTCTTGTTCGCGGGCCCAGCCGCCGCAGCAATTGCAGCATCGCGGATTTGGTCATCGTGACGCAGCCCGCGGTCGGGCCGAAATTGTCGCGGGCCAGATGCAGGAACACCGCGCTGCCGCGGCCGGCGATACGCGGGCGCGTGTTGTGGTCGATTTCGATGATGAAGTCATAGAGATGGTCGGCCCGCTTGAGCCGGTCACCGCCCTGCCCCTCGCCGAGCCGGATTCCCTGGTTGTAATGACGATCCCGGGGATCCTCGCACCAGGCGTCCTCGCCGGTGATGATCCGCACCGGCAGGAAGGTCTGCGGCCGGCTGTGCCGGTCGCCCCGCCACCACAGTCGCCGCGGCCGGAAGCTGCCCTTGGG
>NZ_JBFUES010001253.1:0-1880 GCF_056403875.1 Bradyrhizobium sp. P2_E8 | reverse complement strand
GCAAGCGGGGAGAGGCGAAGAGTCCTACGTCCGGTTAAACCAGTTCCTCAAACGCCATCGAGCAATTCATGAAAGCTTACGTCTACGGCCCTGAAGGCGCTCGCATTTCCGACGTCGCTCAACCAAAGCCTAAAGGCACACAAGTGCTCGTCCGCGTCCGTGCCTGCGGGCTGAACCGCGCCGACACCGGCATGCGCAAGGGTCACGCCCATGGTGCGGCCGGCGGGGCCGGCACCGTGCTCGGCATGGAATGGGCCGGCGAGGTCGCCGAGCTCGGACCGGATGCCAAGGGCGTGAAGGTCGGCGACCGCATCATGGGCTCGGGCGGGGCGGCATTTGCCGAGTACACGCTGGCCGATCACGGCCGGCTGTTCCGCGCACCGTCGAACATGAATTTCGAGGAAGCCGCCACCCTGCCGGTCGCGCTCGCAACCATGCACAACGCGGTCGTCACCGTCGGCGGCGTGCAGTCGGGCCAGAGCGTGCTGATCCAGGGCGCCAGCTCCGGCGTCGGCCTGATGGCGATGCAGATCGCCAAGCTCAAGGGCGCAGGGCTCGTGATCGGCTCGTCGACCGACGCCTATCGGCGCGGCCGGCTGACGGAGTACGGCGCCGACCTCGCCGTCGACTCCTCCGATCCCAAATGGGTCGAGGAGGTGCTGAAGGCGACGAGCGGCGAAGGCGTCGATCTCATCGTCGACCAGGTCTCCGGCAAGCTCGCCAACCAGAACCTCGCCGCCACCAGGATCAAGGGYCGCATCGTCAATGTCGGCCGGCTCGGCGGCACCCACGCCGATTTCAACTTCGACCTGCACGCCGCGCGCCGCATCGACTATGTCGGCGTCACCTTCCGCACCCGCACCGTCGAGGAGGTCCGCGAGATCTTCGAGGAGGTCCGCAAGGACATCTGGGGCGCGGTGGAATCGCGAAAGCTGCAACTGCCGATCGACAAGGTGTTTGCATTCGCCGACATCGACAAGGCGTTCGAGCACATGGAGGCGAACAAGCATCTGGGGAAGATTGTTGTGACGTTGTGAGGGTTGCCGATCTCTCTCCACTCGTCATGGCCGGGCAAAAGCGCGAAGCGCCTCTTTGCCAAAATGACCCGGCCATCCACGTCTTTACCGCCCGGCACCAAGAACGTGGATGCCCGGGACAAGCCCGGGCATGACGGAGCAAGTAGCATCAGCGAGCATTCAATTCGGAAGCATTCGCAATGGCTTCGCTCCTGCAACTCACTTGCGACTACAGCTGTGGATCATCGCTTGATGTTCAGCCCTAGGCTGCTAAATCCCCGGCCATGAGCGCACAGCACAGCAAAACCTCGGTCGCGGCCATCTCGATCTTCGCCAGCGGCGGCATGGCGGCGGCCAAGTTCGTGGTCGGCGTCGCCATCGGCTCGCTCGCGCTGATCTCGGAAGCGCTGCACTCCTCGGTCGACCTGATCGCGACCATCATCACCTGGGCGGTGGTGCGGGTGTCCGACAAGCCGGCCGACGACGAGCACCATTACGGCCACGGCAAGCTGGAGAGCATTTCCGCGCTCGGCGTCACCGCCCTGCTCTACGTGCTCGCCGGCGGCATCCTGGTCGAGTCCTACAGCCGGCTGCGCGAGGGAACCCCGCCGCCGACCATTTCGGCCGTGCCGTTCGTGGTGCTGGTGATCGACATCGTCGTCAACCTGTGGCGCGCCCGCGCCCTGCACCGCGCCGCGCGGGAAACGCGCAGCCAGGCGCTCGCCGCCGACGCGCTGCATTTCGCCTCCGACGTCATGGGCTCCTTCGCCGTGATCGTGGGCCTGATCCTCGCCGCTCTCGGCTTCTGGTGGGGCGACGCGGCGGCCGCCGCGGCGGTCGCGGTGATGATCGCCGCGCTCGGCC